>CASECK010000013.1 GCA_949286295.1 uncultured bacterium
CCCGGCGGCAGCTGGCCGCCCGGTACGCCCAGGCGGAGGAGGCCTACCACAGCGCGCAGAGCGCCCTGGAGGCCCTGGAGGCGGAGAGCCGGGCGCACCCCATCCCCAGCCGGGAGGCCCTGCGCCGGGCCCAGGGGGAGCTGCAATACCTGAAGGTGCTGGACGAGGAGATTCAGGGCGGCCGGCAGGCCCTGAAGCAGGCCGAGGAGGCCTATGTCCAGGCCCAGATTGCCGCCCAGGACGAGCGCTTTGCCGGACTGAGCGGCGAGGAGGCCGCCGAGGCGGTCCGCAAGGCCCTGGCCAGCCACGCCGCGAGCCTGGATACCGCCCGGAGCAAGCGCGCCTGCGCCAAGCTCCTGCCCCTATTCGGGGCGGCCTGCCTGCTGGTTGTCGGGGCCGTCTGCCTGGTGCGTGAGGGCACGCTGCTCTCCCCCCTGCTCAGCGCGGGAGGGGCGGCGGCCATCACCGGCCTGCTGGCCGGGGCCGTCAACTGGATCAGCGCCCGGTCCTGGTCCGAGCGGGCGGAAAAGCTGCTATCCCGCTATGGCGTCCACACTCCGGAGGAGCTGGAACAGGCCCTGGCCGGTTACCGCGCCCGCGGGGAGGCCGCCGGACAGGCCGCACAGGAGGTCCAGCGCATCCGGGGCACTGTCAGCGACCGGCAGGCCCGGCGGGAAAACAGCTGGACGGACATCATGGAGTTTGTCCACTCCTTCGCCCCGGAGGCGCAAACGGAGTTTGGCTGCTCCGCCGCCCTCTCCCGGGCCCTGAATTTAGAGCACGACCTGGCCGCCGCCCGGGACCTGGCCCAGGAGCGCCGCCAGCGGCTGGAGGACCTGGGCGCCCAGGGGGGCGGCCGGGAGGAAGCCCCCCTCTCCGCCCCCGCCGCCCCTGTGCTCAGCCGGGAGGAGACCGGCCGGGAACTGGCCGCCGTCCAGGACCGGCTGGAGCAGGTCAACGCCCAGCTCAACCAGGCCCGGGGCAGGCTCCGGGCCATGGGGGACCCCGCCGCCCTGGCCGCCCGCAAAGAGGAGCTGGAGGGGGCGCTGGAGCGCCGGACGCTGGAATATGAGGCCCTGACCCTGGCCATGGACACCATGACCCAGGCCAACACCCGCCTCCAGGAGCGCTTCTCCCCAGAGCTGAACCGGCTGGCCGGGCAGTACCTGGCCCGGCTCACCGGGGAGCGGTACCAGGCGGTGAGCCTCACCCGGGAGCTGGAGGGCTCCGTCCAGGGGGAGGGGGATGTGCTGCCCCGCAGCGCCCTGTTCCTGTCCCGGGGGACGGCGGATCAGCTCTACCTGGCGGTGCGCCTGGCGGTGTGCCGGCTGTGCCTGCCCCAGAAGCCCCCCATCGTCCTGGACGACGCCCTGGCCGCCTTTGACGAGGGGCGGCTGGCCCGCGCCTTAACTCTGCTGCGGGAGCTGGCCCAGGAGCAGCAGCTGCTGCTGTTCTCCTGCCACAGCCGGGAGCGGGACCTCCTGGCCGGGGCGGAGGGGGTCACCCTGCTGTCCCTGTGACAGTTGCAATCCCGGGGCAAACCGGGTATAATACATCCCAAGCGGGGACCACCCCGGCAAGGAGGAAGCATCGGATGGAGCATTGGAACAGCCCGGACTGGGCCGGAACCCCCGCGCCCGGCGCCCCCGGCCATCAGCCGGACCCGGCGGCGGCGCCGGCAGAGGAAAAAGCCCCGCGCCGGCCGGGCGCGGAGCTGTATGAGTGGCTGCAGCTGTTCCTGGGCTGCGTGCTGGCCGCGGTGGTGCTGTTTAACTGCTTCGCCCGGCTGACAGTGGTGGACGGCGACTCCATGGACAACACCCTGAAAAACGGGGAGATGATGCTCCTGTGGTCCCTGGGCTACCGCCCGGAGGCGGGGGATATCGTGGTGCTCAACAAGACCAGCACCGTCCTGCCCGGCTGGGACACCCCCAAGGCCATCGTCAAACGGGTCATCGCCACCGGCGGACAGAGCGTGGACATCGACTATACCACCGGCACCGTCTATGTGGACGGCCTGCCCCTGGACGAGCCCTACATCAAAGAGGAGATGTACCGCCCGGGCAGCCCCTATATGCAGCAGACCCACTGGGAGGTGCCGGAGGGCTCCATCTTCGTCATGGGGGACAACCGCAACTACTCCACCGACAGCCGGGACGACCGGCTGGGCGTCGTCGACGAGGACTATCTGCTGGGCAAGGTGGTGTTCGCCCTGTGGCCCCTGGACCGGCTGGGCCCGGTCTAAAGCGCCCCGCGCCCTTTTCCGTGACTTTCCCCATGACCCACCATAAGCCAGCCCCGGCGGCCAGCCGCCCCGGGCGCGCCTATCTCATGCAGGAGGCCGCGTGACCATGTCCAACATTGAAAACAACCGCAGCGGCGCCATCGACCAGCTGTTCCGGGGCATTCTAAGCCTGCGGAACGTGGACGAGTGCTATCAGTTTTTCAGCGACCTGCTCACCGTGCAGGAGCTGACCTCCTTTGCCCACCGGTTCGAGGTGGCCAAGCTGCTGGCCGGAGGGAGCACCTATGACCGGGTGCGGGAGCAGGTGCCGGTGAGCAGCTCCACCATCACCCGCATCAACACCGAGCTGCGGTACGGCTCGGGTGGATACCAGATGGTGCTGGACCGGCTGGAACCCGAGGAGAAAGAGCGCCGGGCGGCCATTTTGGAATCCCTGCGCAATCTGCCCTTCGCCTGAGAAGAAAGGCCCCTGTCTTGCGCAGGGATTTAGAAGCTAAACCGGTCATCGCAGAACGGCACAGCGCTTGGCTATGCCGTTCTGCGTTTTCTTTGCCGTCCATCCCCTTCGCTACCGCGCGGAAGATTGCCTGTTCCAGATAATCCGCCCTTTCTGCCGGCCCACGGACGGAGGAAAAAGTTTTGGAAAAAACTTTTCCTCCCCTCTTGACTCTGACGTTACGTTATCGTTTATCCTGTCGTTACACGGGAGGGATTATGATGCGAACCGTAAAGGAAGTTAGCAAACTCACAGGTGTCAGTGTGCGCACACTGCATCACTATGATGCCATCGGTCTGTTGCCCCCTACCCAAGTGACCAAAGCAGGCTATCGCTTGTATGACGATACAGCGCTCCGCCGTTTGCAAAGTATTTTACTGTTTCGCCAGTTGCAGTTCCCGCTCAAAGAAATCAAGGCAATTCTTGACCGTCCAACCTTTGACCCGTCAGAGGCGCTGACGCAGCAGATTGAACTGCTGGAATTGCAGCATAAGCACATCGGGGAACTGATTTCTTTCGCCCGTGAAATCCAGAAAAAGGGAGTAATGGAAATGAACTTTCACGTTTTCGACACCAGCGAGATTGAACAGTACAAGGCGGAAGCCAAAGCGAAGTGGGGGGACACCAGGGAGTATCAAGAATATGAGCAGAAGCAAGGGAGCGGACATGATGTTCATGAGACAACCTCGCAGCTGATGAATTTGTTTCGTGAAATCGGAGCACTCTGGCAGCTGCCGCCCGCTGATCAAGCGGTACAGGAAAAAATCGGCGCGTTACAGGCCTTTATTACAAAGAATTACTATACTTGTAGCGCTGAAATTTTTCGTGGATTAGGGGAGATGTACGTCCAGGATACCCGCTTTCAGGACAACCTTGATAAGGCGGGCGGCGCGGGCACGGCTGAATTTGTGAAGCAGGCGATTGAGGTCTATTGCTCTAAAGAGTAAACGCAGCGGCTGCGGCAGAGTGGTTTGTGTCCCACAAAGGCGCCTATCCGCCGTCCAAGCGCCGCAGACGCAGAGCCGGTCACACGCGGGTAAAAATGTGGTTACCGCCATATTTCCCGAAGGAACAGAACCGCCGTCAAGGGAACCGATTCGTCCCCTTGACGGCGTTTCCCGTTGCTGGCAGGCAATCAAGAGGGCGCAACCGGAAAACCGCTTGCGCCCTCTGTCTATCACGGGTGGATGGTGGTCATTTCGGGGATAAAAGCCTGGGCTTTTCTTTTTTACACTTCCAGCTCCACGGGGGCATCCAGCGTCACCGGGCCGCCGATGTGGGCGGCGGTCACCGCGCCGCCGGTCCGGACCACTCCGGCCCGGACCACTCCGGCGGGCTGAACATAGTCCCGCTCAAAGGCCCCGTCAGGGGCGTTTTGACTCTGGGCTACCGCGCAGGCCAGAGAGCCGGAGCCGCAGCTGCCCTCCCACACCAGGGTGTCTGTGGCGGGCACCTTCACCAGGGGGGTCATTGTGCCGGCGCCGGGCTCCAGGAAGATGACCCCGTAGGCGTCCAGCCCCTCCAGCTGCTGAAACAGGGGCTCTGCCAACTCGAAGAACCCCTGGCTGGGGGACACGCCCTGCACCACCAAATGGGCAATACCGCCCAGGTGGACCAGCTGGCCGGAGACCTCCCCCACCTGGGCCGGGCGGACCCACAGGGGCAGGGGCATCTCGGCCCGGGCGGACCCCATGGCCAGATTCACATCCACGGCCACCGGGCGGGCGCAGCCGCTGGTCTCGATTCTCACCCGGTCCAGGCCTCCCAGCTCCCGGGCCACAAGCATCCCGAAGGCCCGGGTGGCGTTGCCGCAGAACTCGCCCCCCATCATCTCCATGCGCCCGTGGCCCCCCTGGCGGGGCGGGCAGCGGAAGCCCACCTGCTCCGCCCCCAGCTCCGGCCGGGCCATCAGCCGGGCGGCCACCTCCGCCCGGCGCTGCCGGGGCACCGGGTCCAGAACAAACAGGGTGATGTTGCCGGCGGGGTCGGCCCGCAGGATATTCAGCTTCATGGCGGCTTCCTCCTTTCAGGCAAAGGGACATGGGGGGAGGGGCGCGCCGCCCCTCCCCCATGGGGAATTCCCGTTATGGCTTACTGGAAGTCAGGCAGGTACTGCTTGACAATGTCCAGCAGCTCGCCGCTGCGGACCATTTTCTCCACCTGGGCGATGTCGGGCCAAATCTCCCGGTCCACCTCGAAGAAGCCGACCTTCTCCCGCACGTGCTGGTACAGGGCCTCGTGCAGGGGGGTGATGCCCTGGCCGTGGGTGTTCAGGCGGCGGCGGATGTCGATGGCCTGGCAGGCGGTCAGCAGCTCCAGCGCCAGCACGGACAGGGTGTTCTGGACAATCATGCCGGCCTTGCGCCCGGCGGTGGTGCCCATGGACACGATGTCCTCCTGGTTGGCGGAGGAGGGGATGGAGTCCACGGAGGCGGGGTGGGCGTAGACCTTGTTCTCAGACACCATGGAGGCGGCGGCGTACTGCACAATCATAAAGCCGGAGTTGACGCCGCCCTGGGTGGTGAGGAAGGGGGTCAGGCCGTTGGACAGCGCGGCGTTGACCATGCGCTCGGTGCGCCGCTCAGAGGCGTTGGCAATCTCGGAGCAGGCGATGCCCAGGGTGTCGAAGGGGATGGCCATGGGCTCGCCATGGAAGTTGCCGCCGGAGATGACCGCCTCGTCCTCCAGGAACATCAGCGGGTTGTCGGTGACGGCGTTGAGCTCAATCTCCACCTTGTCCAGCACATAGTCCAGCGCGTCGCGGACGGCGCCGTGGAGCTGGGGGATACAGCGCAGGGCATAGGCGTCCTGGACCCGGTCGGTCTGGCAGTTGTCCAGAATCTCAGAGCCCTCCAGCAGCATCCTCATGTTCTGGGCCACCAGCATCTGGCCCTTCTGGCCCCGGACCTGATGGATGCGGGGGTCGAAGGCGTTGCGCAGGCCGGTGAGGCCCTCGAAGTCCATAGAGCCGATGACGTCGCCCAGCTGGGCCGCGCAGATGGTGTCGTACAGGGCCAGGGAGCCCACGGAGGTCATGGCGCAGGTGCCGTTGGTCAGGCCCAGGCCCTCCTTGCTCACCAGGGTGTCCAGGGTCTTGATGCCCGCCTTGGCCATGGCCTCGGCGCCAGTCATGGTCACGCCCTGGTACACGGCCATCCCCTTGCCCAGCAGGGGCAGGGACATATGGGCCAGCGGCGCCAGGTCGCCGGAGGAGCCCAGGGAGCCCTTCTGGGGCACCACCGGGTGGACGCCCTTGTTGAGCATCTCAATCATCATTTCCACCAGGATGGGGCGGACGCCGGACACGCCCACGCACAGGGCGTTGGCCCGCAGCAGCAGCATACCGCGCACCACTTCCTCGGCATAGGGTTCGCCGGTGGCGGTGCAGTGGCTCAAAATCAGGTTGGTGGACAGCTGGTTGCTCATCTCGGCGCTGACGGCCACCTTCTGAAAGTCGCCAAAGCCGGTGGTGATGCCATAGGCCACCCGCTTCTCCGCGGCGATTTTCTCAGCCAGGGCCCGGGATTTCTGCATAGCCTCCAGCGCGGAGGGGGCCAGCTCCACAGTGGCGCCGAAGCGGGCGACGGCCACAAAACTCTCTAAGGTGAGGCTGTGTCCGTCCAAAACGACGTGCTTGATTGCCTTGGGGTTATACATGATGATTCAGTTCTCCTTCCGTATGGATAATGGACTTTGGGATGGCGGCAGGCCGTCAACCGCCCGCGGGGGGCGGGGAGGTTAGATAAACTGTGCCACGATGATGGCGCAGATCATCAGCGGGATATTGAAGGCGATAAAGGTGGGCACACAGGTGTCCCAGATGTGGTCGTGCTGTCCGTCGGCATTCAGGCCGGACGTGGGGCCCAGGGTGGTGTCGGAAGCGGGGGAACCGGCGTCGCCCAGGGCGGCGGCGGCGGACATCAGCATGATGGTGGCCGCGGGGGAGAAGCCAATGTGGTCACACAGGGGGACAAACAGCACAGCCAGAACGGGCACAGTGCCGAAGGAGGTGCCGATGCCCATGGTGACCAGCAGGCCGATGAGGGTGATGACGGTGGCGGCGATCCACTTGTTGCCGCCCATGGCGTCAATACCGGCCTTAACCAGGGCGTCAACGCCGCCGGTGGCCTTCATAACCTCGGCATAGCCGCCGGCAACCAGCATCACGAAGGCAATCAGGCCCATCAGCTGCACGCCGCCGGCCAGCTGCTCGTCAATCTGGTTCCACTTGATGGCGCCGAACACGACCATCACCAGCACGCCGCACAGGGCGGACAGGGCCAGGTCCTGGGCGATCACCTGGACGATGACCACGACCACCATGGCCACCATGGTCACATAGTGGCGGTACTCCAGCTTCTCGCTGACCGC
>CASECK010000014.1 GCA_949286295.1 uncultured bacterium
GTGGGCTTCCCCGGGGAGACCGGCGAGGACTTTGAGGACACGCTGCGCCTGCTGGAGCAGGTGCGCTTTGACGCGCTGTTCACCTTTATCTTCTCCCCCCGGCAGGGCACCCCCGCCGCCGCCATGGACGACCCCATGAGCTACGAGGAGAAGCTGCGCAACTTCAACCGCCTCACCGCCCTTCAGGACGCCATCTCCGAGCAGAAGCACGCGGCCTATGTGGGAAAGACCGTGCGCTGCCTGCTGGACGGCCTGTGCGACGACTCCCGCTATGACCTCACCGCCCGCACCCCGGGCAACCGGCTGGTCCGGGTGGTGGGCGACCCCTCCGCCCTGGGGCGGTTCGCCCCCGTGCGCATCACCGGGGCCAACAAGTGGTCCCTGTTTGGGGAGCTGGCCGACTGACCGCCCCCTTTCCCTGTCCACCCTTTCCTTCCCAGGAGGTTCTCCATGGCTGAACTGACCCCCATGATGCAGCAATATCTGGATATGAAGGCCCGCCACCCGGACTCCATCCTGTTTTTCCGCCTGGGCGACTTCTATGAGATGTTCAACGAGGACGCCAAGCTGGCCTCCCGGGAGCTGGACCTCACCCTCACCACCCGGGACCGGAACAAGCCGCCGGAGGAGCGCGTCCCCATGTGCGGGGTGCCCTACCACTCCTGCGACAGCTATATCGCCCGGCTCATCGCCAAGGGCTATAAGGTGGCCATCTGCGAACAGACCGAGGACCCGGCCCTGGCCCGCGGGCTGGTGGACCGGGATATCATCCGGGTGATCACCCCGGGCACGGTCATCGCCTCCTCCATGCTGGAGGACAGCAAAAACAACTACATCTGCGCCATCTGGGCCGACGGCGGCGGATACGGCCTGTGCCTGTGCGACATCTCCACCGGCGCGGCGTATGCCACCTCCCTGCCCGCCGGGGACGAGGGGCTGTCCCACCTGAAAAACGAGCTGGGCCGTTTCCATCCGTCCGAGGCGGTGCTCTCTCCGGAGGCCTTCGCCTGCCAGGAGCTGACCGGCTTTCTGCGCCAGCGGCTGGACTGCCCCTGCGAGAACGGGGGTGGGGAGCGCTTTCGCCCCGAGCAGGCCCGGGCGCTGGTGCAGCGGCAGTTCAAGACCGGACTGGACGGCCTGCCCCCGGGGGAGGAGCGCCCCGTCCTGGCCGCCGGCGGCCTGCTATCCTATCTCTATGAGACCCAAAAGACCGACCTGTCCCACATCGCCAGCTTCACCTACTACACCTCCAGCCACTTTATGGAGCTGGACCTGACCGCCCGGCAGACCCTGGAGCTGACAGCCACCATGCGCGCCAAGGACAAGAAGGGCTCGCTGCTGTGGGTGCTGGACAAGACAAAGACCGCCATGGGCGGGCGGCTGCTCCGGGGCTGGATGGAGCGGCCCCTGCTCTCCCCGGTGCAGATTGCCCGGCGGCAGCAGGCGGTGGGCGACCTGGTGGAGGACGCCATCACCCGGGAAGAGCTGGCCCTGGCCCTCCGGGAGGTCACGGATTTGGAGCGGCTGACCAGCCGGGTGGTGTACGGCTCCGCCGGCGGGAGGGACCTGGCCGCCCTGTCCGCCGGACTGGGAAAGATTCCCCAGATTCGCGCCCTGCTGGCGCACTGTCCCAGCGCGCTGCTGCGCTCCCTCCAGGGGGAGCTGGACGACCTGCCCCAGCTGCGGGAGCTGCTGGACGGGGCGCTGAAGGACGCCGCCGACCTGCCCTTCTCCGTGCGGGAGGGGGGCTTCATCCGGGAGGGGTACAGCCCCGAGGTGGACCAGCAGCGGGACCTCATCGACCACGCCGCCGAGAAGCTGGCCCAGCTGGAGCTGCGCACCAAGGAGCAGACCGGCATCAAAAATATGAAGATTCGCTCCAACAAGGTCTTTGGCTACTATATCGAGGTGGCCCGCTCCCAGACCGGCCTGGTCCCCGCCGATTGGACCAGAAAGCAGACCACCGTCAACGCCGAGCGGTACATCTCTCAGGAGCTTAAAGAGCTGGAGCACGCCATCCTCTCCGCCCAGGAGAAGGTCACCGCCCTGGAGTACCAGCTGTTCTGCCAGCTCAAGCAGGCGGTGTGCGGCCAGGTGGACCGCGTTCAGGCCGTGGCCGCCGCCGTGGCCCAGGTGGACGTGCTCACCTCCCTGGCCGCGGTGGCCGCCGCCAACCACTACTGTATGCCTCAGGTGGACGATTCCGACACCCTGACCATCGTGGACGGCCGGCACCCGGTGGTGGAGAAAATGCTCAACGGCACGCCCTTCGTCCCCAACGACACCCACATGGAC
>CASECK010000015.1 GCA_949286295.1 uncultured bacterium
CGAAGGACCTGGCCCGGGCGCTCATCACCCACAGTCCGGTGGACGCCACCGACGACCGCACCGCTCTGGTGGTGCGCATCGACAAGCGGACGTAGCGCGCCCGGGATGCGCCCCGTCCGGCGGCGGACCGCCGGACGGGCATAGGACAAGAGGGACAACTTCCGTTGTCCCTCTTGGCTTATCCTGCCTGACAGCCTGCCCTTTTAATAGGCCACGCCCCAGTAAATCATATGCTTCGCGGGCCGGCCGCAGCACACGCAGGTATCTCCCACCCGCTGCTGCTCCAAGGGCATACACCGGGAGGTCACCCCGGCCTGCTCCTTCATCTTCAGCTCGCACTCCAGCTGGCCGCACCACATGGTCTTGGCAAAGCCGCCCCCGGACTGCATGAGCTGCTGCACCTCGTCCAGGGTCGTGCACACCCGGGTGTGCTCCTCCAAATTTTTCTTGGCCCTGTCGTACAGGCCCTGGTGGACGGCGTCCAGCAGCTCCCGAATCCGGCTCTCCAGCTGGTCCAGGGGGACGAACACCTTCTCCCCGGAATCCCGGCGGCACACGCAGCACTGGCCCTTCTCCATGTCCTTGGGGCCAATCTCCACCCGCAGGGGCACGCCCTTCATCTCATACTCGGCGGCCTTCCAGCCCATGGACTGCTCGCTGTCGTCCATCCTGGCCCGAATTCCGGCAGCACGCAGCCGCTCCAGCAGCGCGCCGGCGGCCTCCAGCACGCCGGGCTTGTGCTGGGCCACGGGGATGACCATGGCCTGAATGGGGGCGATGCGGGGGGGCAGCACCAGGCCGTTGTTGTCCCCGTGGGTCATGATGATGCCGCCAATCATGCGGGTGGACACCCCCCAGGAGGTCTGGTGGGGGTAGTGCAGCTGGTTATCCTTGCCGGTGAAGGTGATGTCAAAGGCCCTGGCAAAGCCGTCGCCGAAGTAGTGGCTGGTCCCGGCCTGAAGGGCCTTCCGGTCGTGCATCATGCACTCCACGGTATAGGTCTCCTCGGCGCCGTTGAACTTCTCCTTGTCGGTCTTGCGGCCCTTGACCACGGGCATGGCCAGCACGTTCTCCATAAAATCGGCGTAGATGTTCAGCATCCGCATGGTCTCCTCCCGGGCCTCGGTCTCGGTGGCGTGCATGGTGTGCCCCTCCTGCCACAAAAACTCCCTGTGGCGCAGGAAGGGGCGGGAGGTCTTTTCCCAGCGCAGCACGGAGCACCACTGGTTATACAGCTTGGGCAGGTCCCGGTGGGAGTGGATGACCGTTCTGTAATGCTCGCAGAACAGAGTCTCGGAGGTGGGGCGGATACAGTAGCGCTCCTCCAGCTTCTCGCTGCCCCCCATGGTGACCCAGGCGCACTCGGGGGCAAAGCCCTCCACATGGTCCTTCTCCTTCTGGAGCAGGGACTCGGGGATGAGCATGGGCAGATATACATTCTCGTGGCCGGTCTGCTTGAATCTCTCGTCCAGCGCGCGCTGGATATTCTCCCAGATGGCGTAGCCGTAAGGGCGGTAGATAAACATCCCTTTGATGGAGGAGTAGTCGATAAGCTCCGCCTTCCGGCACACGTCGGTGTACCACTGGGCGAAGTCCGCCTCCATGTCGGTAATCTGCTCCACCTGCTTTTTGTTGGGATTCTGGGCCATATCACTTCAGTCCTTTTTTTCATAGTGGGTCGGTTCGCGCTCCCTATTGTATGGTCCCGGCGGGGAAAAGTCAAGCCCCGGCCGAAGCCGGGGCTCTTTCGTCACTGCATATAGGCGTTCATGTAGTCTATCATAATCTCGTCCACCTTCTGCATACCGGTGCTCACCAGGCTGTAGTAGCCGTCCTCCTCTTTCATCTGCAGCAGGACGGTCTGATCCTGGCCGTAGGACAGGTTGGCAATCTGCGCCTCCAGCTCATCCAGCAGGGCCTTGGCGTACTGCTCGTCCAGCGCCTGATACTCCTCATCGCTCAGGGCGGCCAGCTGCGCGTCAGAGGTCACGCCGCCGCTGTCCAGGACCTGCATCCACGCCTCGGAGGCGAAGTCCTGGGAAATCAGGTGGGTAATCTCAATGGGGGAGACGGTCACCTCGGCGGCGATGTCTCCGCTGCTCAGCCGTTCGGCCGGATTTACGGTGTACTTGGCGTGGGAATAAATCTCCGCCACCACCTCCTGGGCCCGCTGGCGCACCGCGTCGGTGGGCATCTCCACCCCCAGGTAGGAGAGCATATAGTCGCCCTCCAGCTCCAGATTGCTGCGGTGGGTCTCCTGCACATCCTCTTCGGTCAGGCCGTCCACTACTTTGAGATAGTCCTCATTGGCCTGTCCCAGGTAGGCCGCGTCCAGCTCCCCCTGGATAAAGGCGGTGGCATCGGCGGTCATGGGGTCTGCGCAGGCGGTCAGTCCCCCCACCAGGGCGGCGGCCATGGCGGCGGCCAGCAGCATCTTCCATCGTCTCATTCTTCTCCGTTCCTCCTTTTTCTTTTCCGGCGGGGGCGGCCGCGCCCATCCGCCAGTTCTCCCATTTTACGCGATTTCCCCCGCAAAAGCAAGGAAAACTTCCTTGTCTCCTCCCGGTTTCTGTGGTACACTAAACAAAATTGGTCCGCCCGCTCCACGCCGTGCCGGCGGACCGGATGGGAGGTCGTTTCCTGTGGACAGCCAGCAGCGGCGCGCGGCCATCGCCCGGCGTCTTGCACATTCCAGCGTCCCTGTCAGCGCCTCCCTCCTGGCCCGGGAGCTGGGGGTCAGCCGGCAAATCATCGTGGGCGACGTGGCCCTGCTCCGGGCCGGCGGGCTGGACGTCACCGCCACCCCCCGGGGCTATCTGCTGTCCCGGACCCGGCCCGGGCTGGTGTGCACCTTCGCCTCCCGCCACCGGGCGGAGGATATGCAGGCCGAGCTCAACGCCATCGTGGACCAGGGCTGCACTGTGCTGGACGTGGTGGTGGAACATCCGGTCTACGGGCAGCTCACCGGGGCGCTGCATCTGTCCAGCCGGCGGGATGTGGAGGAATTTCTGGAGCGGTGCCGCCGCTGCGAGGCCCAGCCCCTGTCCCTGCTCACCGAGGGCGTCCACCTGCACACCGTCTCCTGCCCCGACCAGCAGGCCGCCCGGCAGGTCCGGGAGGCGCTGGAGCGCCTGGGCTTTCTGTACCGCTGAGGGAAGGCCGGGCGCGGCCCTTGCAAATTCCGGACAGAGGGGCTATAATAGCCGCACAGCGGCTATTCTCGTTGGAGTTCCAGCCCTTTTTTCCGCCCCTGCCGGGGCGGGCGAAAAGGCCGGCCTATGAACCACGCCACCGTCCGCCGGGGCCGCCCCCGGCGCAGAGAGAAAAACCGGCCGGTCCGCCGGCCAGGGGAGGACTATGTTATGATTGCCATCGCATCTGACCACGGAGGCTACCACCTGAAGGAGCATCTCAAGGCCTATCTGGCCGCCAGGGGCATCACCTGCGAGGACTTCGGCACCGGCGGCACCGACAGCTGCGACTACCCCCTCTTCGCCGCGCCCGCCGCCCGGGCGGTGGCCGGCGGCCGGTGCGAGAAGGGCATCGTCATCTGCACCACCGGCATCGGGATGTCCATCGCCGCCAACAAGGTCCGGGGGGTGCGCTGCGCCCTGTGCGGCGACGCGCTGTCCGCCGAGATGACCCGCCGCCACAATGACGCCAATATGCTGGCCATCGGGGCCGGAATGGTGGGCCCCTTCGCCGCCGAGCGCATCGTGGACGCCTTTTTGAACACCCAGTTTGAGGGGGGGCGCCACAGCCGCCGGGTGGAGCAGGTGATGGCCCTGGAGGAGGGCTGAATCTCCCGCCGGCCGGAAGACAGGCAAGCCGCCCCGGCCAAATGGCCGGGGCGGCTTGCCTGTGTCTTGTGTAAAAAAAGGAGAGGGAGAAGTAGGAGATACATCGTCATGTAACTTGGCTACGGTGTTATCATAGCGGATAATTGCGGCAAAACCGTGACGGGAGCGTGAATTTTTTGTGAACGTGTCCCCCCTCCCCCACAGCGGCCGTCGGCCACCGCCTGGGCGGCCGC
>CASECK010000016.1 GCA_949286295.1 uncultured bacterium
AGTCGGCACCCCCTCCAACATCATCGAGGCGGTGGCCCGGGGGGTGGACTTTTTCGACTGTGTCATGCCCGCCCGGAATGCCAGGCACGGGAAGCTGTACACCTGGCGCGGCACCCTCAACATCAAAAATGAAAAATTCAAGCTGGACCCCAGGCCCATCGATTCCGCTTGCGGCTGCCCGGCCTGCCGTCAATTCTCCCGGGCCTATCTGCGCCATCTGGTGACAGCGGGGGAGATGCTGGCCATGCGCCTGGCCGTCTTGCACAACCTCTATTTCTATAACACTCTGATGGCCCGCATTCGGGAGAGCCTGGAACAGGGGAGCTTCGAGCAGTTCCGGCAGGCCTATTCCGGATTGCTGGACCGCCCCTGCGCGGAGCCGTGAGGCAAAAACGGCAAACCTGTCAAAAAGGGCTTGTCAACGGGGGAAAAATCCGCTATAATACTTTATACTGCGTCAAAGGTATCGATCCATTGACAGGATGAGGTTTGGAGGTATTGTTTCTATGGAAATGTTCCTGATGCTTGGCCTGATGTTCGTCATGCTGTACTTCTTCATGATCCGCCCGGAGAACAAACGGAAGAAGGAAGCTGAGAACCTGCGCAATTCCCTGTCCGTGGGCGATGAGATTACCACCATCGGCGGTATGACGGGCACTGTCTGCGCAGTGAAGGACAACACCATCGTGTTCGAGACCGGCGCCGACCGCGTCCGTATCGAAATCACTAAGTGGGCTGTATCCACCAAAAATGCCGCCGCGCCCGCCGAGAGCAAGTAAATTGTCCGCATGAGTTTCGCCCCTCCCGCATAGGTTTTACCAAAACCGTGGGGGAGGGGTGTTTTTTATGAAAAAACAGGGCAGGCGGCAGGAGGAGGGCGGCAGTCCCTGGCTTGGCGCGATGTGTGAGATTTTGAAAGGCGGGGTGCTGGCGGGGGTGACGGCCATCCTCTCCCTGCTGGCGTGCGCAGCGCTGGTTTCTGCGGGCATATTGCCGGTCCGGGCCATGGAGGGGGGCGTGATGGCCGCGTGCGTCTTAGGGGCTCTGGTAGGGGGCGCGTATGCCGTACACCGCTGTGGAGGCCGCTCCCTCGCGGCCGGGCCGGGAGTTGGGGCGGTGCTGTTCCTTCTGCTGCTCACCGCCGGGCTTATCGCCTACGAGGGGACGAGCGTGGCCAACGGCGGTGTGCGCATTCTCTGTGCCTGCCTGTGCGGCGGAGCGATTCCCGGCATTCTGGGCAGAAAACCAAAGAAAAAGCGCAGAAGATGATTGAAATTCCCACCGGGCTGTGCTATAATACCTTCACTATGGCAGATGATGTGTCAGCCGTAAGCTACCATGTTCAGGAGGAGATACCAATGAAGCATATCCAGACTCTCAACGGGGCCACTCTGAAGGCCAGCGCCGCCAAGGGCGGCTGCGGCGAGTGCCAGACCTCTTGCCAGTCCGCCTGCAAGACTTCCTGCACCGTTGCCAACCAGAAGTGCGAGAATAAGTAAGAACAACGGCCTGAAAAGGCAGGCGCGCCGCGCCTGCCTTTTTACTTTGCCTTGGAAAGGACACACAGACAATGATGGTACATACCTTTGCCGCCCTGGGCCAGTACCTGGCTGCGGATGTGAACAGCGGCGCGGTCCACGTGCTGGACAAAATGAGCTACGACCTGCTCTCCCTGCTGGAGGGGCCCATGGGGGAGCAGCTGCCCCGGGAGGTGGCGGATAAGCTGCCCCAGTACGATTGCGGCGAATTAGCTGAGTGCTGGCAGGAGCTGCTGCAGCTGCAAAAGGCCGGCCTGCTCTTTACCGATGACCAGTATATCGACCCTCAGGCGGCCATGGCCCTGCCCAAATCGGCGGTGGTCAAGGCCCTGTGCCTGCACGTTTCCCACGACTGCAACCTGCGCTGCCGCTACTGCTTTGCCTCCACCGGCGATTTTGGCACCGGACACCGGATGACCATGGACTTCGAGACCGCCAAGCAGGCAATCGACTGGGTGGTGGCCAAGTCCGGCAAACGCCGGAATATCGAGATAGACTTCTTTGGCGGCGAGCCGCTGATGGCCATGGACACCGTGAAAAAGACCGTGGAGTACGCCCGCGGCCTGGAAAAGCAGCACGATAAGCAGTTCCGGTTCACCATCACCACCAACGGGGTCTTGCTCAGCGACGAGAACATCGCATACATCAACCGGGAGATGTCCAACGTGGTCCTCTCCCTGGATGGCCGCCCCCAAATCAACGACCATATGCGCCCCACTGCCAACGGGAAGGGGAGCTACGACGTCATCGTCCCTAAATTTCAAAAGCTGGTGGCCGGCCGCGGCACAAAGGACTACTATGTCCGCGGCACCTTCACCCGGGAAAACCTGGATTTTTCCGAGGACGTGATGCACCTGGCCTCCCTGGGCTTCCGCCATGTGTCGGTGGAGCCGGCCAGCGGCGCGCCGGACGACCCCTATGCCATTCGGGAGGAGGACCTGCCCGCTGTCCGGGCAGAGTATGAAGCGCTTGCCCGGGCGCTGATTGGGCGCAAGGACGTCAATTTCTTTCATTTCAATGTAGATTTGGCGCAGGGGCCCTGTGTCATCAAGCGGCTGCGGGGCTGCGGGGCCGGGTGCGAATATGTGGCCGTCACGCCCGACGGGGACATCTACCCCTGCCATCAGTTTGTGGGCAGGGAGGAGTACCGCATGGGGAATGTCCACGACAGCTCCTTTGACATGGACATCTCCGGCAAATTTGCCGGACAGAACATCTATACCCGCCCGGCCTGTCAGACGTGCTGGGCCCGCTTTTATTGCAGCGGCGGCTGCTCTGCCTCCAACCTGATTGTCAATGGAGACATAACAAAGTCCAACGAGGTGGCCTGCGAGATGGAGCGCAAGAGGCTGGAGTGTGCCATCGCCCTCAACGCCATCGCGGCGGGAATGGGGGAGCAGGGGAATACAGGATGTGATAATACGGACTGTAATCTGCATCAATCCTGCTCCGGCCAGTGAGTTGTCCAAGATTTTGCGGCCTGACCGGGAACACATACAAGATTTGGTAAGCAGGGAGCCTGCCGACAGGCTCCCTGCTTCTCTTGGTTTCTTTGATTTACATAATTTTGTTGACATAACGTATTGAGAGAAATGACAAAAAACAAGAAAATTGCAAAAAAGCCTTGCGAAAAATGTTGGATGGCGATATAGTAAGAATCGAATCCAGAGGGTGGAGCTTTTTCCCAGGGCTCTGCGTCTATTTTTTTCTCTCCTCTCATAGGCTTCATTGAGGTGAGCGCCGTGAGAAAAAGGACGGAAAAGGGGACAAACTGGCCGCCTGAGCAGCGGTTGGCCCTTCTGATTTTGGGCGGGGCCTTTTTGCTGGGCGGAGCGGCCGGGTGTCTCTTTGCCGCGCTGGCGGGAGGCGCCGGCGCGCAGGAGCTGGCGGACTATCTGGCCGACTATCTGAGCCTGGCGGCGGACGGAGAGGTGCCGGGCGGGCTGTACTCTCTCCTGGTGCAGCAGGTCAAATATTTGCTGGTGGTCTTTCTGCTGGGCTTTACGGCCCTGGGGGCGCTGGGGCTGCCCGCTGTGTTCGGGGTGCGCGGTTTTTTCTTTACCTTCTCCACCGCCTGCTTCTGCCGGGTGTTCGGTCCTGGCGGGATGCTGCCCGCTTTCGTTCTGTTTGGCCTGCCGGCTCTGCTCTGGGCTCCCGGAATGTTTCTGCTCGGGGTCCAGAGTCTGGGGCTATCCCGGGGCCTTCTGCGCCGGACGCCGGGAGAGGGTGGCCGGAGCGGTATTTGTTTTGGCGGCGGCCAGTGGTGTTTGGTGGGGCTGAGCGTCGGGTTGTCCATCGCCGCCGCCTTGGCTGCGGCCTGGGTGGCGCCGGTGCTGCTCCCGGCCGCAGCCCGGATTGTGTTGTAAGTTTTTTGGTTGGGAGATGTCCGTGTGACTGAATTAGTGCTGGCTTACGGAGAGTATCTGAAAACTGAAAAGCACGCGTCGGCCAACACGGTCAGCTCCTACCTGCGGGACATCGGCCAGTTTTCCTCCGCCATGGAGGACAGCGGTGTGGCGCTGGCGGACGCCGTGGAAAAGGACGTGGAGGCCTATACCCGCTCCCTGACCCGGCGGGGGAAGTCTCCCGCCACGGTAACCCGGTGTGTGGCCTCCATCAAATCCTTTTATCAGTATCTCATCTCCCGGGGGATGGTGGACCGCAATCCCGCCAAAGGGATCGCTCCCGTCAAGGTGGAGCGTAAGCTGCCGCAGATTCTGACCGGCAAAGAGGTGGAGCTGTTTTTAGAGCAGCCGGAGTGCACCGATTTAAAGGGCTACCGGGACCGGGCTATGCTGGAGCTGCTGTACGCCACCGGAATCCGGGTCAGCGAATTGATTGCCTTGGACGTGGACGATTTGAACCTGCCCGGCGGGGTGCTCAAATGCTTCAGCAAGGGGAAGGAGCGCGTCATCCCCCTGTATCCGGCGGCCATCCGTGCGTTGGGGGAGTATGTTCACATGGTCCGCCCCCAGATTGTGGAGTCTCCGGAGCAGACCGCCCTGTTTGTCAACATGAGCGGGGAGCGCATGAGCCGCCAGGGCTTTTGGAAGCTTATCAAATATTATCAGGAGAAGGCCGGCATCCAAAAGGACATCACGCCCCACACCCTGCGCCACTCCTTCGCCGCCCACCTGCTGGAAAACGGCGCGGACCTGCGCTCCATTCAGGAGATGCTGGGGCACGCGGACATCTCCTCCACACAGATTTATTCCAAACTGCTCAACCAGAAGATCAAAGACGTCTATAAAAGAGCCCATCCAAGGGCCTGACCCGCACCCGGCCGGCAGAGCGGCGCTCTGCTGGCCGGGCGTTTTGCGGGCTTCTCGTCCGTCATCCGGTTGCGATTGTATTTTTCCAGCGGATATGGTATGATACTTGCAAGACGGCTATCATACCAGTACCGTCGTTCTTTCTCCCACCCCTGCTGGGGCAGGCGAAAAAGTTGACGCAGGATACCACTCCGGCCGCGCCGGTATTGCATGATAGAAGATTGGAACGAAAAGAATGGAAGGAGGACCTCCATGTCCACCATCAAGGAATATTTTGACTCGCTGCGGGGCAAATCGGTGGCGGTCATCGGCATGGGTGTGAGCAACGTGCCGCTGATTCGGATGATGCTCCGGGCGGATTTGAAGGTCACAGTCCGGGATAAATCCCCCCGGGAACGGGCGGAGGAGGTGGCCGGCGAGTTGGAGAGCCTGGGCGCCCGGCTGAAGCTGGGCGGCGAGTATCTGGACGGCCTTGACAAGCACGATGTTATCTTCCGAACCCCGGGCCTGAGTCCCAATACTCCAGAGATTCAGCAGGCCCTGGAGCACGGGTGCGTCCTGACCTCTGAGATGGAGCTTTTCTTTCAGCTGTGTCCCTGCCGAATCATCGGCGTGACCGGCAGCGACGGAAAAACCACCACCACCACCCTCATCAGCGAGTTTTTGAAGGAAGCCGGGTATAATGTCTACCTGGGGGGCAACATCGGAAAGCCCCTGCTGCCTGACGTGGCGGGCATGACGGCGGAGGACGTGGCGGTGGTGGAGCTGTCCTCCTTTCAGCTGATGACCATGGGGCAAAGCCCCAACGTGGCGGTGTTCACCAACCTGTCTCCAAACCATCTGGACTATCACCACACCATGGAGGAGTACACCGCCGCCAAGCTCAACATCTTCTCCCACCAAAAACCGGGAGATGTGGCGGTATTCAATTTCGACAACGACATCACCCGTTCCCTGGCCCGCACCGCCCCGGCGGGGAGCGTTCTGTTCAGCCGCAAGCAGCGCCTGGAGGAGGGGGTCTACCTCCGGGACGGCGCCATCTGGCTGACCAACCGGATGGGCAGCCGGGAGGTCCTGCCCCTGTCCGACATCCAGCTGCCCGGTGTGCACAACATCGAAAACTATATGGCGGCCATCGCCGCCGTGGACGGCCTTGTGCCTGACAAATGCGTCCGGGCGGTGGCCCGCCGCTTCACCGGGGTGGAGCACCGCATTGAGCTGGTCAGGGAACTGGACGGCGTAAAATACTACAACGACTCCATCGGCACAAGCCCCACCCGCACCATGGCCTGCCTGGATTCTTTCCCGCAGAAGCTGATTTTGATTGCCGGCGGATATGACAAGGGTGTTCCCTTTACGCAGCTTGGGGCGGAGATTGTCCACAAGGTAAAGACACTGGTTTTGCTGGGGGCGACCGCCAAGGCCATCCGCCAGGCGGTGGAACAGGTCGACGGGTTTTCCGGCAGCGGTCTGGAGATTGTGCAGACCGATGACCTGGCCGGCGCTGTGGCCGCCGCCCGCCAGGCGGCCCAGCCGGGAGATGTGGTAGTGCTCTCACCGGCCTGCGCCGCCTTTGACCAGTTTAAAAATTTCATGGAGCGCGGAAAGGCTTTTAAAGAGCTGGTCAGCGCCCTGTGAACGGGAGGAAGGTTCCCTTGGATTATAAAGCGATTTTGGAGCAGCTCTGTGCCCTGCCTGGGCCCAGCGGGTTTGAGGGCCCGGTAGTCCGGGCGGCGGCGGAGCTGCTCCGCCCCTGGATGGACCAGGTATATATCGACCGGATGGGCAGCGTGGTGGGGCTTCGCCGCTGCGGCCGGGTGGGAGCCGCTAAGCTGCTGCTGGACGCCCACCTGGACGAGATTGGACTGATCGTGACCGGGCAGGAGGAGGGCTTTTTGCGCTTTGCCCCCCTGGGCGGGGTGGACGCCAGGATGCTCCCGGACCGGGAGGTCTCTATTTTGACAACTCCTCCGATTCCCGGGGTGGTGGCCTGCCTGCCCCCCCACATCCAGACCGCGGAGGAGATGGACTGCGCGCAACCGCTTCAGGAGCTGCGCATCGACGTGGGCCTGCCGGAGGAGGAGGTCCGCCGGCGGATTCCTGTGGGCACCCCTGTGGTCTACCGGGGCGGCTGCGCCCCCCTGGGCGGCGCGCTGCTATGTGGCAAGGCGCTGGACGACCGCTCCTGCTTCGCGGTGCTGCTGGACACGGTGCAGCGGCTGGCGGGGGAGGAGCTGGATGTGGATTTGTACGTGCTGGGTTCCACCCAGGAGGAGACCCACTCCACCGGCGCAGTCACCACCGCCTACCGCATTGCCCCCGACCTGTGCGTGGCGGTGGACGTGACCCATGGGGACAGCCCCGACGCCTCCAAAGACGAGACCTTCCCCCTGGGGGAGGGACCTGTCGTCGGCCTGGGCCCCAACTGCACCCGCTGGATGTCCCGGCGGCTGGAGCGCGTGGCCGGGGAGGAGGAAATTCCCATCCAGCGGGAGGTCATGTCCGGCTCCAGCGGTACCAACGGGTGGCCGCTGCAGATTAGCCGCGAGGGCGTGGCCACCGCGGTGCTGTCCCTTCCTTTGCGGTATATGCACACCCCGGTGGAAGCGGTGCATCTGGAAGATATGAAAAACGCCGCTCAACTGCTATCCGGCTTTGTCCGGGGACTTGGCAAGGAGGTGGGCGGCCATGCTTGAGCTGCTCAAACAGTTATGTCTGCTCAATGGGGTGTCCGGCGCGGAAGATGAAGTGCGCGATTTCATCCGCACGCAGGCCGCGCCCTGGGCCGATTCCATTCGCACCGACGCGCTGGGCAATTTAATTGTGTTCAAGCGGGGAAAAAAGGAGACCGGGGGACGGCTGATGCTGGCCGCCCATATGGACGAGGTAGGCCTTATTGTCACCCGAATTACCAGTCAGGGCTTTTTGAAGTTCGATTTTGTGGGCGGCGTAGACCGCCGGGTGGCCATTGGAAAACCGGTGGTGCTGGGCGCAAACCGCGTCCCCGGCGTCATCGGGCTGAAGGCCGTCCACCTGACCGACCGGGAGGAGCGCAAGAGGGCGCCAAAAACCAGGCAGCTATATCTGGACATCGGGGTAAGGAGCCGGGAAGAGGCGCAGGCCATGGTGTCCGTGGGGGAGTACGGCGCCTTTGTGGGACCGCCGGAGGAATTTGGTGGCGGCCTGCTGAAGGCCAAGGCCATCGACGACCGGGCCGGCTGCGCCGTCATGCTGGCGCTGCTGCGGGAACCATTGCCGCTGGATGTGACCTTTGCCTTTACCGCCCAGGAGGAAGTGGGCACCCGCGGGGCCTTCGGCGCGGCCTTCTCCGTGACGCCGGAGGTGGCCCTGGTGCTGGAAACCACCACCGCCGCCGACCTGCCCATGGTGGAGGAGAAGCGGAGGGTGTGCGCCCCCGGCAGAGGCCCCGTCATCTCCTATATGGATGGCGGCGCCATATATGACCGGGCGCTGTTTGAAACCCTGTGCCGCCTGGCCAGGGAGCACCACATCCCGTGGCAGACCAAGGAGTATATCGCCGGGGGCAACGACGCCCGCGCCATCCAGCGCAGTAAAGCCGGCGTCAGGGTGGCGGCCCTCTCCGCCGCGGTCCGCTACCTCCACGCTCCGGCCAGCGTAGGCAGCATCGCTGACTTTGAGAATATGCTGGCCCTGACCCGGCTGTTCCTGGCCAGCCAGGCGGAACAGGCCGGAGGGTGAGGCCATTTTTCCCTGTGCCACGTCAAATAACCTAACCGGAAACAATAGAGAAGGAGTGGAATGTGTATGGAACTTTATGACCTGATTCAGACGCTTGTCTCCGCCCATGGCCCCGCCGGGGACGAGGGAACTATCCGGGATGTGATCTCCGGCCTGGCCGCCCCCTATGCCGATGAGCTGACCTGCGACGCGCTGGGCAACCTCATCGCCCACAAGAAGGGCGCAGGCCCCAAGGTGATGTTCGCCGCCCACATGGACTCCATCGGCTTGATTGTCACCCACATTGAGAAAGAGGGATTTTTGCGGGTGGGCCGTTTAGGCGGCGTCAGTCCCAAGGAGGCCGCCTATACGCCCGTCCGGTTCAAAAATGGGACCAGAGGGGTGCTGGTGCCGGAGGAGAAGGCCGACTTTGGCAAACTGCAGCTTGATGGCTGCTATGTGGACATCGGCGCAAGGGACCAGGACCAGGCCAAGGCGCTGGTCCAGGTGGGGGATACCGCCGTCTACGATTCCCCCGTCTTCCGCAGCGGGAACACCGTGATTTCCCACTATCTGGACAACCGCATCTCCTGTGCCGTCCTGTTGGCCGCTATGGAGCGCCTTCCGGCCAGCGGAAACGATTTGTATTTTGTCTTTACCACCCAGGAGGAGGTGGGCGGCCGCGGCGCCAGGACCTCCGCCTGGTCCATCGACCCGGACTACGGCATCGCGGTGGATGTCACCGACGTGGACGACACCCCTGGCACCCAGCGCTCCGGCACCAGCCAGCTGGGGGCCGGCGCGTCTGTGAAGATTATGGATTCTTCTGTAATCTGCCACCCCGATATGGTGGCAAAGTTAGAGCAACTGGCCCGGGAGCAGAATATTCCCACCCAGCGGGACATTCTGCGCGCCGGCGGCACGGACGCCGGCCTTATCCACCTAAACCGCATGGGGGTGGTCACCGGCGCTATCTCTATCCCGTGCCGGTACGTCCATTCGCCGGTGGAGATGGCCGACCTGGAGGACGTGGAGGCCTGTGTCCGGCTTACCGCCGCCTTTGCCCAGTCTGACCTGAAGCCCCTGTGAAGAAGGCGGATAAGAGCTGATAAAAGAAGGACTGAATAGGAATATGCCTTTACAGATAAGCGAGCGGATCCTGGCGCTGGGCAATCAGGCGATGGGGGAGTTGGGGGCGCAATTTGCCCACATTGACGCCGTGGCCCAGGAGAATACCCGGCGGGTCCTGGAGGCCTTTCAGGACCACCGGGTGGCTGAGAGCTACTTTGCCGGCACCACCGGCTACGGTTACGACGACCTGGGCCGGGACAAATTAGATGATATCTACGCCCAGATTTTCGGGACCGAGGCCGCCTTGGTGCGCCTGCAGTTCGTCAACGGCACCCACGCCATCGCCTGCGCCCTGTTTGGGGCGCTGAGACCGGGGGACGTGCTGCTCTCCGCCGTGGGCGCGCCATACGACACCCTGCTTGGCGTGGTGGGCGCGGTGGACAAAGGGCGCGGCTCCCTGAAGGACTATGGCGTGGAGTACCGCCAGGTGGAACTGCGCCACGACGCCCCGGATTTAGAGGCAATCGCCCGGGCCGCAGCCAGCCCCAGGGTAAAGGCGGTGCTCATCCAGCGCTCCAAAGGGTACTCCACCCGCGCCTCCCTGTCGGTGGAGGAGATTGGAGAGATGTGCCGGGTCATCCGCTCGGCAAATCCCACCGCGGCCATTCTGGTGGACAACTGCTACGGCGAGTTTGTGGAACCTCTGGAGCCCACCCACGTGGGGGCTGACCTGGTGGTGGGTTCGCTCATCAAAAATCCCGGGGGCGGCCTGGCCCCCACCGGGGGATATCTCGCCGGGCGCCGGGACCTGGTGGAGGGGGCCGCGCAGCGGCTCACCGTGCCTGGAATCGGCGGGGAGTGCGGTTCCACCCTGGGCCAGAACCGCCTGCTGTATCAGGGTCTGTTCCTGGCCCCGCACACCGTGGCCCAGGCGCTGAAGACCGCCGTCTTTGCTGCCCGGGTGATGGAGCTGCTGGGCTATGAAACCGAGCCGCGCTCTGACGCGGTGCGCCACGACATCATCCAGATGATTCAAATGCGGCAGCCCGAGGCCCTGAAGAAATTCTGCCGGGGTATCCAGATGGGCGCTCCGGTGGACTCCTACGTGACTCCAGAGCCCTGGGATATGCCGGGCTACGACTGCCAGGTCATCATGGCCGCCGGGGCCTTTATTCAGGGCGCCTCCATTGAGCTGTCCGCCGACGCGCCCATGCGCCCGCCCTACACGGTGTATCTCCAGGGCAGCCTGACCTTTGAGTCCGGCCGGCTAGGGGTCCTGCTGGCCGTGCAGCAGCTGCTGGGGGAGGAATAGGGCAAGCTGAACGGCGCATACCATCTCCCCAGGGGGGTGGTATGGATGAGGAGGCGGCCCTTGCGGCCTATGCTGTACCGGGCGGTGCGCAGGCAGGCAGGCCGCCCGGTCTGGGGCGTGCCGCCGCTGTTGGTGACGCTGGGGGTCGCCCTGCTGCTGGCGGCGGGGTTGATTCGCCTGCTGGAGCTGCGCCTGCGGCCGGCGGTAGAGCAGATTGCCTCCGCCCAGGTACAAAACGATATGACCGCTCTGCTGGAGCAGGCCATCACCCAGGACCTGGCCCGGCGCGGCGTCAGCTACGGCGACCTGATACAAATCCAGCGGGATGAGACCGGCGCCATCACCGCCCTGACCACTGACACAGCCCGGCTCAATCAGCTGCGCGCCCAACTGACCCAGACGGTCCTGGCCGCGCTGGAGGGGGTGGATGTGTCCACCATCCGCGTCCCGCTGGGCAGCCTGCTGGATTTTGAGCTGCTGTGGGCCAGAGGACCGTCTCTGAAGGTCCGCTCCATGACGGTGGGCACCGTCCGCGCGGAATTCGACAGCGAGCTGGCTTCCGCCGGGGTCAACCAGACGCTGCACCGGGTGTGGCTTGAGGTCTCGGTGCCGTTGACGGTGCTGCTTCCGGGCGGGGCGTTCCAGGTCCCCGTCTGTACCCGTCTGGTGGTGGCGGAGACCGTGATTGTGGGGCAGGTGCCCGGCGCCTATCTCCAGCTGCCCCAATAGACCAAGGATACAGGAGGAGCGTCAGGATGAATCTGCTCATAGGCGATGTGCTGTACTATGTGCGCCAGATGCTCCCCATGTGCTTGTTGGCGCTTTTTCTGCTCCTGCTGCTCCGCCCGGCAAGGAGGCGCCGCCTATCCGCCCGCGGCCTGGACAGCGGCCCGCCGCGGGAGGCGGCCCTGGGCGTGTTTGTGCTGTTCTGCGCCGGATTGGCCGCCCTGACCCTGTTCCCCGCAAATTTCTGGAACTATGTGGTCACCCTGGGGCGGGCCTATCCAGCGCAGGTCACCCTCTGGAGCTTTTATCCCACCTGGGAGGAGACGATAGCCGGCCTGGCATGGCTGCCGGACGTGCTCACCCCCTTTCAAGAGATTCGCCGGGCGCTGAACTCCATGAGCTATTGGCTGATGTTCATGCTCTTAGGCAACATTGTCATGTTCCTTCCGGTCGGCTTTTTCCCACCCCTGCTCTGGAGACGCTGGAGCGGGTGGAAGGTAGCGCTGCTGGGCTGCACCACCTCCTGCGTCATTGAATTTGTCCAGTTCTTTATCGGCCGGAGCACGGATATTGACGACGTGATTTTGAATACTGCGGGTGCCGCGGCTGGATATGGGCTGTTCTGGCTATTTCAGGGCCTGTGCCCCGGATTGATATCCAAATTTCGATGCAGACCGACAAAGGAGAACCGATATGGATGCGCTGACTGAGATTGCCGGCCTGCGGCGGCAGCTGGAGCAGGCAGGCTATGAGTACTATGTGCTGGACAGGCCCACCATGTCCGACTATGACTACGACCATCTGCTGCGCCGGCTGGAGGAGCTGGAGCAGGCCCACCCGGAGGCTGTCACGCCGGATTCTCCCACCCAGCGGGTGGGGGGCCGTGCGCTGGAGGCCTTTCAGCAGGTTGTCCACCCCGTACCGCTGGAATCCCTCCAGGATGTATTCGACTTTTCAGAGTTAGAGGCCTTCGACCAGAGAGTCCGGGCGGTAACGCCGGAGGCCCAGTATGTGGTGGAACCCAAGGTCGATGGCCTGTCAGTGGCCCTGGAGTATGAGAACGGCCTGCTCGTCCGGGGCGCCACCCGGGGGGACGGCAGGGTGGGGGAGGACGTGACCGAGAATCTGCGCACAATTCGCTCCATTCCCCTGAGAATACCGAACGCGCCCGCCCGGCTCATCGTGCGGGGAGAGGTATTCATGCCCAAAAAGGTGTTCCATGCCCTGAACGAGGAGCGGGAGCGCAGGGGAGAGCCCCTGTTCGCCAACCCCAGAAATGCCGCCGCCGGGTCTTTGCGGCAGCTGGACCCAAAGGTGGCCGCCTCCCGCAGGCTGGACATTCTGGTGTTTAATATCCAGCTTGCCGAGGGGGAGCGCTTTTCCACCCATCTGGAGACGCTGGACTATCTGTCCGCCCGGAACTTTAAAGTTATCCCACATACCCCTTGCGCCACCGTGGCGCAAGCGACCGCCCAGATTCAGGAGATTGGAGAGGGACGGGAGAATTTTCAGTTCGACATCGACGGCGCGGTTGTAAAGGTAAATGACCTCACACAGCGCGAGTTGCTTGGTTCCACCGCGAAATTTCCCCGGTGGGCCGCCGCCTATAAGTACCCCCCGGAAGAAAAGCCCTCCAAGGTGCTGGATATTGTCATCCAGGTCGGCCGGACAGGGGTGCTGACCCCCAAGGCGGTGCTGGAGCCGGTGCGGCTGGCTGGCACCACAGTCACCAGCGCCACCCTTCACAATCAGGACTTCATTACGGAAAAGGACATTCGGATTGGGGACACGGTCCTGGTCCGAAAGGCCGGGGAGATTATCCCAGAGGTGCTCTCCGTCCTCCCGGACAGGCGTCCGGCGCAGGCCAGGCCTTACCGCTTTCCAGAGGTCTGTCCTGTGTGCGGAGCGCCGGTGGCGCGGGATGAGGAGGGAGCTCACATCCGCTGCACCGGAGCGGAGTGTCCGGCCCAGCTGCTGCGCAACCTGACCCATTTTGCCAGCCGGGACGCCATGGACATCGAGGGGCTCGGCGTGGCCGTCACCGAAAGTCTGGTCAACGCCGGACTTGTGCGGACCCCGGGGGACCTCTATTTTCTCCGGGAGGAGGAGATCGCCGGGCTGGAGAGAATGGGGCAAAAATCCGCCCAAAACCTGCTGTCCGCCCTGGAGCGCTCCAAGGGTCAGGACCTGTCCCGGCTGATTTATGCTTTCGGAATCCGGCAGGTGGGGCAAAAGGCGGGCAAGGTCCTGGCCGCCCGGTTCCGCACGCTGGAGGCCCTGCAAAACGCCAGCCTGGAGGAGCTGACGGCGGTGGACGACATCGGCGAGATTACCGCAAAGAGCATCCTGGAGTGGATGGCCAGCCCCCAGAGCCGCCATCTCATCGCCAGACTGCGGGAGGCCGGGGTCAACATGACGGCGGCGGAGCAGGGGGAGGATCAGCGGTTTGCTGGCATGACGTTTGTGCTCACCGGCGCGCTGGAGCAGTTCACCCGGGACCAGGCCGCCGGCCTGATTGAGGCCAGGGGCGGCAAGGTCGCCGGGTCGGTATCCAAAAAGACCGCTTATGTGGTAGCGGGGGAGGCGGCCGGGTCTAAACTGCGCCGCGCCCAGGAGTTGGGGGTACCTGTACTGTCAGAGGCAGAATTCTTGCAGCTGCTGTCCTGACAGAAAGCGGGAAAAGGGGAGAGGAACATGAGAAAAGGTTATCTCTATATTCTGATTACCACGGTGATGTTCACCTCCTACGAGGTAGTGCTGAAATACATCGCCGGGCAGCTCAACGCCGTGCAGCTGGCCTTCTGCCGGTTTTCAGTTGGCTTTTTGATTTTGCTGCCGCTGGCGCTTCATACGCTGAAAAAGCGCGGCAACCGTCTGGATAGGGGCAGCGTGGCCTATTTTGTCCTGCTGGGGCTGATGGGAATCGCCCTGAGTATGCCCATTCTCCATATGGCGGTCAACTACGCGGGTTCCACCGTGCCGGCGCTGCTGTTCAGCTGCAACCCGGTATTTGTTACATTTTTGGCCTTCTTGCTGCTGAAAGAGCCTATTCGCCCCCGGAATATTGCGGCGCTGCTGCTGGAGATTGCCGGTACCGTGGCCATTATTGACCCATTCCATACGTCGGTGGCGCCCACAGGCATCATTCTGGCCATGGTGTCCACGCTGCTGTTCTCCCTGTACGGCGTGATGGGCAAGGGCAAATGCGCCCAGTTTGGCGGCGCGGTGGTGACCTGCTTCAGCTTCCTATTTGGCAGCATCATCCTGCTGGGGTTCATCCTTCTGTCCCATGTGCCCGCCGTGGCCGGAGCCGCTATTTCCCTGGGCCTGTCCGATTTCGCCAATATCCCTATGTTTGCCGGATATACCATGGAAAACCTTCCTTATGTGCTGTTTGTTTCCATCGGGGTGGCGGGCGCCGGTTTTTGCTGCTACTTCCTGGCTATGGAGCGCGAACCTGCCAGCGTGGTGTCTCTGGTCTACTTCTTTAAGCCGGCGCTGGCCCCGGTGCTGGCTTGGTGGCTGCATGGGGAGGTCATTTCTCCCCATATGCTGACTGGAATCCTGTTGATAGTCGCCGGGTCCTTCTGCGCAATCATCCCCGGCATTTTGGAGACCCGGCGCAAGCTTCCCACGGCGCAATAAAACCGGGCAAAGCAGACTGTTAATCTATTATCTCGATACAATCGATACAAAAGGAGACGGAGTTTATGGCATCTAAGGTGTATTTCTCAGACTTTCATACCGAGGCTTTCGGAGACGGCCTGCCCACCAAGCTTAAAAAGCTGATTTTGCAGGCCGGACTGAAAGAGCTGGACCTGGACGGCAAGTTCGTGGCCATCAAGATGCATTTC
>CASECK010000017.1 GCA_949286295.1 uncultured bacterium
GGCTGCTGTGCGCCTTCAACGCCAGCGAGGGGCAGCAGGCCATGTTCCTGGACCTGGACGGCGCCCCCCGGGCGGTGTTGGGCCGGGCCTCGGCCGAGGCGGAGGACTGGGGATTCACCCTCACCCTCCCGCCCCACGCCGGGGCGCTCCTGGAGCTGTGAGCCGGTTGTATGCGAGGGATTTTAATACAAATAGCAATAATAAAGGCGGACTGTACGTTCTGTACAGTCCGCCTTTATCATTGCTTCAGTCTGTCCATCCGCCGCACCAGCGCCTGGGCGGCCGCGCCGGTGAACAGCCCGGCCAGGATTCCGGCCACGGCCAGATAGGGCAAATAGGCCAGTACCGCCCAGCTCCCCATCACCCCGGCGGCGGCCAGCAGCTGCCCCAGGTTGTGGCACAGCCCCGCCACGGGGCTGCACAGCCAGAGCTGCCCCCGGCCCATCGCCCGGCGCAGCAGGCACAGGACGCACCAGCTCAGCAGCCCGCCGGCGGCGCTGTATAACAGGGTCATCATCTGCCCGGAGAACACCGCCCCCAAAAATACCCGGGCGGCCAGAATCATCAGCCCGTCCGCCGGTCCCAGCACGAACACGGCGTACACCGTGACAATGTTGGCCAGCCCCAGCTTGACGCCCGGAATCGGGGCCAGGGGAGGCAGCTGGGCCTCGGCCAGGAAGATGGTCAGGGCGATGGCGGTCAGCAGGGCCAGCCGGGTCAGCCGCCCGGCCCCCTTACCCGGCCGCCCCATCCAAGGTCCCTCCGCCCCCCACAATCTCGATCAGCAGGCTGTGGGGCAGGCAGACGATGGGGACGGTCCCGTCGGAGATATAGCCCTGGCTGACGCACACCTGGTCCGGACAGTCGGCCTGGCTGACCCGGATGCGCCCCGGCTCCACCAGGACGGTGTTGTGTCCCGCCCCGCTGTCCACCTCTATGGTGTAGGGCCGCTCCACCTGGTCCAGGGCAATCTCCTCCAGCACCTGTCCGCCCTGAGAGATTCGGGCCACCGGGGATTCCGTCCGCTCCCGGCCGGACAGGATGGCGGCCAGACTGCCGGCCAGCGCCACCACCAGCAGGGCCAGCACCAGCTTTGCGCGTTTATTCACGGATGACCGTCACCTCCCGGTCCTCAAACCCCTCCGCCAGGGAGAAGCTGTCCTCCAGTCCGGCGGTGACATAGAGTTCCCCGCCGTCTGTGACAAATACCGCCTCAAACTCCAGCCCGGCCGTCCGCTCCCGCCAGAATTGGACGCCCCGCTCCAGGCCCATAACGAACAGGGCGGTGGACAGGCCGTCGCACAGGATTCCCTCCGGAGCGGCCACGGTGACCGAGGCCAGTCCGCTGCGGGCAGGGGCGGCGGTGTCCGGGTCTAAGATGTGCCAGTACCGCTGGCCGTCCCGCTCAAAATACCGCTGGTAGCCCCCGGAGGTGCCCAGGGCGCAGTCCTCCAGCTCCAGCACCCCCAGGTAGCCCCCGCCCGCCGGGTCCTGGAGGGCGATGCGCCAGGGCGCGCCGCCGGGCTTGCTCCCCATGGCCACGATGGTGCTCTGCCCCAGGTCCAGCAGGGCGGAGGAGATTCCCGCCTCCTCCAGCCCCTCCCGGAGCAGGTCCCCGGCGTAGCCCTTGGCCACCGCCCCCAGGTCCGCCTCCATCCCCTGGGGCAGCCGGGCCCGGGAGCCGGACAGCTCCAGGGCCTCATAGCCGATGCGTCCGGCCAGCTGCGCCAGCTCCGCCTGGCTGGGTACCCGGTACTCCCCGGAAAAGAAGCCCCAGGCTTTCACCGCCGGGTAGGCGGTCACGTCCAGGGCCCCGCCGGTGGCCCGGCACAGCTCCAGGGACCGCTCCAGCAGGTCCTGAAGGCCGGGGACCTCCACCCACGCCCCGTCCCCGTGGTTCAGGGCGTAGAGCTGGCTGTCCCTGTCCTCCGGGGCGCACAGCCCTTCGACGGCACGAATCTCCGCCACCGCCCCGTCCATGGCCTGCCGCGCCTGTTCCTGACTGCCGGCGTACAGGGTCAGGGTCATCACCGTGTCCATGGCAAACACCGTCTCCCGGACGCTGTCCGGCCCCCGGCGGCAGCCGGCCGCCAGCGCCGGGAAGAGGGCCGCCCCCAGCAGCAGGGCCAGAGCGCGGCGAAATAGGCCCCCAGAGGTCCGCGCTGTCCTCACAGGACCTCCTGGTACATGGCGGCCGCGCCGGCCTTGCCCACGTTCTCAGCCACCGCCAGCACCTCCACCTTCACGGTGCTTTCGCCGAATTTCAGCTCCAGCTGGTCGCCCACCTTCACCTCGTACCCGGCCTTCACCGGCCGGCCGTTGGCCAACACCCGGCCGTTGTCACAGGCCTCGTTGGCCACGGTGCGCCGCTTGATGAGCCGGGACACCTTCAGCCATTTGTCGAGTCGCATACCTCTCCTCCTGTCCCGGGCCGCCGGGCGGCCCCTCATAGAAAATGGGGACGCCGGTACAGCGTCCCCATTTGAATGGAAAACCTTACTTGGACACGGCGTCCTTCAGCGCCTTGCCGGCCTTGAACACAGGGGCCTTGGAGGCGGGGATGGGAATGGGCTGCTTGGTCTGGGGGTTGCGGCCCATGCGCTCGGCGCGGGTCTTGACCTCGAAGGAGCCAAAGCCCACCAGCTGCACCTTCTCGTCCTTGGTCAGGGCCTCGGTGATGGCGTCGATGGTGGCGGTGATGGCGGCCTCGGCGTCCTTCTTGGACAGCTCGGCCTTCTCGGCCACGGCGGCAATCAGTTCAGTCTTGTTCATGGTTGTTTTCCTCCTGTGCATCAATGTTTGCGGTCCGGTTCTCCGGCCGCTGTGCATATATACTTAAAGCCCGGGTCACGGGCCTTTAAGTCCCTTCCTGGCGCTGCTCCTGCTTGGCCCGCCGCCACAGCGCCTCCAGGGCGGGCTCCTCCAGCCGCTCCAGCCCGCCGCCGGACAGCTGCTCCACCCGGCGAAAGCGCCGGATGAACTTTTCACAGGCCCGCTCCAGGGCCCGCTCGCTGTCCAGGCCGGCCGTCCGGCCCGCCTTCACCGCGGCGAAGAGCAAGTCGCCCAGCTCCTCCTCCGGGTCGCCCCGGCCCGACAGGGCCTGGCGCAACTCCTCCAGCTCCTCAGACAGCTTGTCCACGGCGCGGGAGGGGTCCCGCCAGTCAAAGCCCACCTTCCGGGCCTTGCTCTGGAGCTTATCCGCCCTGGTCAGGGCGGGCAGGGCCCGGGTCACGCCGTCCATGGCGTCCGCCGCGGTGCGCTGCCCCTTCTCCCGGCGCTTCTGCTCGTCCCAGGCGGACAGGGCCCCCGCCGGGTCAGCCGCCTCCGACCCGCCAAACACGTGGGGGTGGCGGAACACCAGCTTGCGGCACACGCCGTCCACCACCTCCGCGAAGGTGAACGCGCCCTCCTCCTCGGCCATCCGGGCGTGAAAGACCACCTGGAGCAGCAAATCTCCCAACTCTTCCTTCAGGTTTTCCATGTCCCCCTGGTCGATGGCCCCGGCGGCCTCATAGGCCTCTTCCAGCATATTCTGCCGAATCGAGCGGTGGTCCTGCACCCGGTCCCAGGGGCAGCCCTCCGGGGAGCGGAGAATCTCCATGAGTCTGAGCAGGTCTTCTATTCCATATGGAGCGGTACAACGAAAATCTACCACAGTTTTTCTCCCTTTTCAAGTCATTTCTATATTTTTTCCGCCCGATTTGGAAAAATACACGGGATTTTCCCCGATTCTTTTGAAGAACTGGGAATATCTGTCAAATTCGCAGCAGCCGGGCCAGCTTTTCTCCCTTGGGCATCAGGGCCAGGTCGTCCCGGGAAATGGCCCGCAGGGCGGCCACCAGCACCAGGTACACCGCCATGCCGGCCCCGATGGCGCCCAGGGTGGCCAGGGCGTTGCCCCCCCAGCTGATGGCCCGCTCCGTCCCGCCCTCGGGCACGGAGGAGAGCAGCCGGAAGGCCAGCCCATAGACCGCCCAGGCGCTGGCCCCCATCAGCACGGTGGCCGCCATGGGCTTTAGGAAAATAGCGGCAAACCGGGGCCGGTGGGGGATGGCCCGGGCGATAAGGGCCAAATCCAGAAGCAGGCACAGGGCGAAGCACAGCACGCTGCCCACCGGAGCGCCGAAGATTCCAATGCTGGGGATGCCCACCAGCCAGTAGTTGGTGACCACCTTCACCACCCCGCCCAGCACCATGACGACCACAGGCACGCTCACAAAGCCATAGGCCTGGAGCACCGAGTTGCACACCAGGGTCATGCAGGAGAACATGGCCGTCAGCCCCAGGGTGGACAGCAGGGAGCCGGCCAGGGGGGCGTTCAGGCTGCGGAACAGCAGGCGGATGATGGGCTCTCCCAGGACGAACAGCCCCATGCCCATGGGCAGGGACACCAGGGCGGTGACGCGCAGGGCGGAGGCCGAGATGCCCGCCGCGCCCTTTCTGTCCCGCCGGGCCAGGCCCGCGGAGATGGCGGGGATGGCCGAGGCGGTCAGGGCCGCCATAAGGGCGGTGGGCAGGTTATAGATGTTGATGGCGCCGGAGTAGTTGCCATAGAGGGTGCGGCTGACGTCCTGGAGCACCTCGTCCAGGGCCAGGGCGGCCTGGGGCGGGGCGCTCTGGGCCAGCTGGGCGCTCAGGGCGGCCATATCCGCCGCCCCGCCGGGGGCCAGGGCGGCCTTCCAGGCCTCCAGGGCGGCCTGGAGGGGGGCAAAGTCGGTCACCCCGGCGTAGAGGCCCCAGCTGCCCGGGTCCTCCAGCAGCACCCGCTGCAGCTGCCCCTGGACCAGGGCGGAGTCGATGACGGTGACGATCCCCACCATGGAGGAGCTGAGGGTGATGGGCACGGCGATGCGCAGCAGCTCTCCCAGGATGGCGCCGGACCCGTCGGGCACGTCCCGGGACAGGCGGCGCTCCCGGCCGCTTTTTATCACATGGTTCAGGGCCATGTAGGCCACGGCCACCACGGTGCCCACGGTGACGCCGGTGATGGCTCCGGCGGCGGCCACGTCGGGGCCGCTGCCCCCCTTCACCAGCCACAGGGCCAGGGACAGGCCCACCACCAGCTTGCACAGGGCCTCGATAATCTGGGATACGGCGGTGGGGGCCATATCCCCGTGGCCCTGGGCATAGCCCCGGAAGGCGGCCAGCATCCCCACGCACACCACCGCAGGGGCCAGCGCCCTGATGCCGGGGGCCGCCTTCTGGTCGTTCATCATCCCGGCCAGCATATCCGCCCGGAAGAACATCACCAGGAAGGACGCCGCCCCCAGCAGCAGGAACACGGCCATGGACAGCCGGAATATCTTCCGCACCTGGTTGCGGCGGCCCAGGGCGTTGGCCTCGCTGACCAGCTTGGATACCGCCACCGGAAGCCCGGCGGTGGAGACGGTCAGCAGCACGGAGTAGATATAGTAGGCGTTGTTAAAATCGGCGGTCCCCTGCTCCCCGATGATGTTGGTCAGGGGAATCTTGTAGAACATTCCGATGAGCTTGACAATCAGGATGCCCAGGGCCAGGATGGCCGCGCCGCCGAAAAAGGTATTGGGTTTTCGCCCCAAGCCGAGCCGGCGGGGCGCTTGTTCTCTCCGGGCCATGGGACAGCCTCCTTGCTGTTTTTGAAAGTGGCGCGGCCGCGGGCGGCTCACGCCCCGAAGATGCGGGGCAGGGCGTACCCTTCCACCTCGGCCCGGATGCGCTCCAGGTCCAAGGTGAAAAATTCCCCCTTCTCATATATGACCCGCCCCCGGGCCATATTCATGCTCACATCCCCGCCGCGGGCGGAAAAGACCAGATTCTCCTCCACATCGTGGCAGGGGGTCAGGGCCGGGCGGGTGAGGTCCACCAAAATCAGGTCGGCGATTTTGCCCGGGGCGATGACCCCGGTGTTCCGGCCCAGGGCCCGGGCCCCGTTGACCGTGGCCATCTCCAGGGCCTGCCGGGCGCTCACCGCCGCCGGGTCCAGCCCCACCCCCTTGTGGAGGATGGCGGCCAGCTTAATCTCCTCAAACATATCATGGCTGTTGTTGGAGGCCACCCCATCGGTCCCCAGGGCCACGTTGACCCCCGCCTCCAGCAGCCGGGGCACCCGGGCCACCCCAGAGGCCAGCTTCAGGTTGGACACCGGGTTGTGGACGGCGGTGACCCCCCGGCGGGCCAAAATCTCCATATCCCCGCCGGACAGCCACACACAGTGGGCGGCGCTGCCCCCCCGCTCCCACACGCCGCACTGCTCAAACAGGGCGGCCGGGGTCTTTCCGTATTTTTTCAGGCAGGCCTGGTGCTCCCCGCGGGTCTCGGACAAATGCACGTGCATCCCCAGGCCGAAGTCCCGGGCAAAGCCCGCAGTCCACTCCCACAGGCCGGGGCAGGAGGTGTACTCGGCGTGGATGGAGGCGTCCACCAGAATCTGCCCGTCCCCGGCCCCGTGCCAGGCGTTGACCAGGGCCATCTGCGCCTGGCAGTCTTCGCATTGGTTGGGGGAGAACTCCTCCGGCGGGCCAAACCACACCCCGCCGCAGGACAGGTTGGCGGAGATGCCCGCCTCCAGCGCGGCCTGGGCCACGGCGCCGGCGTGCATATACATATCGCAGATGCAGGTGGTCCCCCCGGCGATCATCTCCGCCAGGCCCAGGGCCGCCCCGGCGGCCACGCACCGCTCGTCCAGCCGCTCCTCGGCGGGAAAAATATAGTCGTGCAGCCAGGTGTGCAGGTCATGCCCCCCGCCGTGACCCCGCAGAAGGGTCATGGCCACATGGGTGTGGCAGTTGACCAGGCCGGGCATCAGCGCCTGGCCGGTCCCATCGACCACCCGGTCGAAGTCCCCCCGGGGGCGGACGCCGCCCACCGAGGCAATTTTCGTCCCCTCCACGGCCACAAAGGCGTCCTTCAGCACCGGCTGGGCCGGGTCCATGGTCACGGCGGTGACGTGTTCAAAGAGAATAGACATCATGCGCTCCTTAAAATCAGTTTGCCCGCCCGCTCACATCCCCCGCAGGCAGGCCCGAATCAGGGCGGAGAATTTCTCCTGGGCGGCCTGCCCCGCCTGGAGCACCTCCTGCTCGCTGAGCGGCTGATTCAGGATGCCGGCGGCCATGTTGCTCAGCAGGGTGACCCCCAACACCTCCATGCCGCAGTGGCCGGCCACAATGACCTCCGGAGCGGTGGACATCCCCACCGCGTCGGCCCCCAAAATCCGGGCGGCCCGGACCTCGGCGGGGGTCTCATATTGGGGGCCGTAGCAGTAGAAGTATACCCCCTCCCTCAGGGTGAGGCCCAGCTGAGCGGCGGCCCGGCGGGCGACGTCCTGGAGCCGGGGGGTGTACAGGTGGGAGGCGTCGGGGAAGCGGGGGCCGAACTGGGGCAGGTTTTCCCCCCGCAGCGGGGACTCGGAGAAGAGCTTAATCTGGTCGGTGATCAGCATCAGCTCCCCCGCCTGCCAGGCGGTGTTGACGCACCCGGCGGCGTTGGTAACTACCAGCGCGCCGCAGCCCAGCAGCCGGAGCACCCGCACGGCGTAGGACACCTCTTCATAGGAGTAGCCCTCATAGTGGTGCATCCGCCCCTGCATCACGGCCACCGGCCGGCCCTCCAGGGTTCCGAACACCAGCCGCCCCCGGTGGCCGGGGGCGGTGGAGGCCCGGAAATGGGGGATGTCCCCGTAGTCCACGGCGACAGCCCCCTCCACCTGGTCGCCCAGGCTGCCCAGGCCGGAGCCCAGAATCAGGGCCGCCTCCGGGACAAAGTCCCCGATTCGCGCCCGGACGGCCTGGGCGCTGTCCTGATACTGCTGCATCGTGTAGGTCATCGCGCACCCCTCCGCTGTGCTCATATTTTGCTTATTTTACACCAAGGCCGCCGGGATTGCAACCAGCCGGACGCGGAAAAGGGGGGCGGACCACCTTTTCCGTTGCTATTTCCGCCCTGGAGTGGTAGAATAAGAAAGATAGGATGCGCCCGCCCGGATACGGGGCGGAAAAGCGGACAGGCTATCCGTGAATCCCGAGACAGACAAAGGGGGCTTCCATATGCGAAAGCTGATCATCGACAAAGCCGCGGTGAAGCACAATCTGGCCGTAATCAAAGAGCGGGCCGCCGGCGCGGCGGTCTACGGCGTCCTCACCGGGGGCGGCGGCGGGGCGGGCACCGTCCCTCTGGCCCAGATGCTCCGGGCCGAGGGGGTGGGCCGCTTTGCCGTGTGCGAGATCAAGGAGGCCGAGGCCCTGCGTCAGGCGGGGTTTGTGGACGAGGAGATTCTCATGCTCCGCTCCACCACCGACCGGGAGGAGCTGGAGCGGCTGGTGGACCTGAACGTGGTGTGCACCATCTCCTCGGTGGACACGGGCCTGGCGCTCAACGCCCTGGCGGAGAACCGCTCCACCGTGGTGGAGGCCCACATTCAGGTGGACACGGGCATGGGCTTTGGCGGTTTTCTGGTGGGCGAGCCGGAGAAGATTCTGCTGGCCTACCGCTCGCTGCCCAACGTGGCCCTGTCCGGCATCTACACCCAGCTCCACGCCGCCCGGCCCAACGACCCGGAGGCCAAGCAGCAGCTGCACCAGTTCCACCAGGTGCTGGATATCATCCACACCGCCGGCTTTGAGACGGGCACCGTCCACGCCGCCGGCTCCTTCGCCCTGCTCCACGACGACAGCGCCCGCTTCGACGGGGTCCGGGCCGGCTCGGCCATCCTGGGCCGGTGCCGGCGCACCCGGGACGACCGGCTGAAAACCGTGGGCTACGGCGAGGCCCCTCTGTCCGAGGTCCGCTGGCTGCCCAAGGGGCACACCGTGGGCACGGACCGGCCCATCACCCTGAAAAAGCCCACCCGGGTGGCGGTGCTCCCGGTGGGCTATCAGAACGGCTACGGGGTGGAGCGCCCCAGGGAGAGCGGCCTGCTGCCCCTGCTCCGGGCCTGGCGCCGCTCCAGGCAGCGCACCGTCCGCCTGGGGGAGCAGCGGGCCCGGCTGCTGGGCCCCATCGGCGCCACCGAGACCCTGCTGGATGTGACCAGTCTCAAGTGCTCCTGCGGCGATTTAGCCGTATTTGAGATAGACCCCCTGTTCGCCCGGGGCTTTGAGGTGGAGTACCGCTGACAGGCCCGTCCACCGCCAATCGACAAAGAGGTTTTATTATGCCGGATGTGAACGTTCAGCCGCTGCTCTTCGGCGGCGACATCAATGTCTACTCCGTGGCCCGGGCCTTTCACGAGGCCTACGGAGTGAAAAGCGTGGCCTATGGAAAATATCCCTCCTTCCCCTGCTTTGGCAGCGCCATTCTGGACTACCGGGTGTGCCCCGACAACGAGGACCCCGCCGTCTTCCTCCAGAATGTGGAGGCGGCCGCGCAGGAGTTTCAGGACCGCACCCTCCTGCTCCTGGGCTGCGGGGACAGCTATGTGCAGCTGGCCGCCCGGGCCAGGGACTGCCTGCCCGCCAATGTCATCGCCCCCTATATCAGCGGGGCGCTGCTGGACGAGCTGATCAACAAGGAGACCTTTTACCAGCTGTGCAGCCGGTACGGCATCGACCACCCGGCCACCTTCATCTATGACAAGTCCATGGGCCACCACTTCACCCTCCCCTGGGGCCCGCCCTACATCGCCAAGCCCGCCGACAGCGTGGCCTACTGGGCCTGCGGGGTCCACGAGCTGGCCAAGGTGTACGTGTGCCAGAGCTGGGAGCAGCTGCTGGCCGCCCTGGACCAGGTGTACGCCGCCGGCTACCCCGGCCACATGGTCCTTCAGGAGTTTATCCCCGGGGACGACACCTATATGCGGGTGCTGACCAACTACTCCGACCGCAGCGGGCGGGTGAAGCTTATGTGCCTGGGCCATGTGCTCCTGGAGGAGCACTCCCCCCACGGCATCGGCAACCACGCCGTCATCCTCACCGAGCACGACGAGGCCCTGTGCGAAAAGATTCGGGCCATGCTGGACGGCCTGGGCTTCACCGGTTTCTCCAACTTCGACATCAAGTACGACCGCCGGGACGGGAAATACAAGGTCTTTGAAATCAACTGCCGCCAGGGGCGCAGCAACTACTACGTCACCGGCGCGGGCCACAACATCGCCCGGCTGGTGGTGGAGGACCGGGTGGAGCACCGGGAGCTGCCCTTCACGGTCACCCAGGAGCGCGCCCTGTGGCGGATGGTGCCCCGGACGGTCGCCTTCCGCTTCACCCCGAAGCAGTACCACCGGGAGATGCGGGAGTTGATCGCCGCCGGGCGGGACTCCCACAGCCTGGTCTATGCCGGGGACGCCGCGCTGAAGCGGCGGCTGCGGGTGATCAAGAACCACCTGGGGAACATCAAGCGGTTCAAGCGGTACAACAAAGTGCCCGGCTGAGCGGCAAAAAAGGGGGGCGCGTATGGCCTCGGAAGCAGTGGAGGGACTCATCACCCACATCCGCAGGACCTATGGCGCGGAGCCTGAGTTTCTGTGGGCCAGGACCCCAAACAACGCCGTCTTCCGCCACAGCGGCACCGGCAAGTGGTTCGCCGCCCTGCTGCTGGAGGTCCCCCGGCGGTCTCTGGGCCTGCCCGGCGGCGGCCGGGCGGATATTCTGGATTTGAAGTGCGGTCCGGCCATGATTGGCTCCCTGCTGGACGGGCGGCGGTATTTCCCGGGCTATCACATGAACAAGGAGCACTGGATTTCCGTGCTGGCCGACGGCTCCGTCTCCCTGGACGAGCTGTCCCCCCTTCTGGACCTCAGCTACCAGCTGGCGGCGGGCCCCCGTAAGAGGCGGCCCACGCGGGAGATGTTCTAATCGCGGCCCACGCTTGAAATTTTTCTTTTATCCGGTCATTCTATCCGCCGTCGCGGGCTGCTTATCCCTCGCGTCCGCCTGACGGCGAACGCTCCCTCATTCCGCCGCTCCTCCTCTCCAAACCGGACCCGCTGCGCTGGGCTCCGCTTTGGGGCCTGGGGACCCCTTATCCCTGCGCCGCTGCGCGAAACGGAGGTCTTCTCTTTGACTCAACGACTCGGCATCCTGGGCGGCATGGGTCCCCAGGCCACCAACACGTTTTATCAGTTCGTGATTGACCGCACCGGCGCCCGCCGGGACCAGGAGCACATCAATACCCTGATTCTGTCGGACTGCCAGATGCCCGACCGGACGGAGGCCATCCTGGGTTCGGAGGAGGCCCGGCAGGCGGTCTATGCGCGGCTGCTGGACGGCGCCAGGCTGCTGGAGCGGGAGGGCTGCACCGTCATTGCCGTCCCCTGCAACACCTCCCACTTTTTCCTGGACCGGGTCCAGGAGCAGGTGGGCGTCCCCATTCTCCACATGGTTCGGGAGACCGCCCAGCTGCTGGCCGCCCAGGGGCGCAAGCGGCCGGGTATTTTGGCGACAGACGGGACGATTCAGACCGGATTATACCAAAAGGAATTTGCCGCCCTGGGCATCCAGGCGGCCGTCCCCACCCCCAAGGCCCAGAAGCTGGTCATGTCCCTCATCTATGACGACGTGAAGGCCGGGCGGGAGGGGGACCCGGAGAAGTTCGCCGCCATCCACCAGAATCTGCTCTCCCAGGGCTGCGACTGCGGGGTGCTGGCCTGCACGGAGCTGTCCGTCTTTTCCGCCGGGCGCCGCCTGGCCCCCTTCTATACCGACGCCATGGCGGTGCTGGCCCAGCGGGCGGTGCTGGCCTGCCGCGCGCCCCTGCGACAGACGCCCAGCCCGTGACGCGCAAGGCCGCCCCACTGTAACGACAAGGAGTGATTCCCATGGAACGCACGCTGCATGACTACCTCGCCCTGCTGGAGCGGGAGGGCCTGCTGGCCGCCCCCGTCCCTCCGGAAGCGAAGCTGGACGCGCCGGTGGCGCTGGTGTCCTACGACTCCCGCCAGGCGGTGCCCGGCACCCTCTTTTTGTGCAAGGGGGCGGGGTTCCGGCCGGAATTTCTCCAGCAGGCCCGGGACAGGGGAGCCGTGGCCTATGTGAGCCAGACCCCCTACCCCCAGGTGGCGCTGCCCTGTATCCAGGTGACCGATATGCGCCTGGCCATCGCCCCCCTGGCCGACCTGTTCTACGGCCACCCCTCCGGGCGGCTGAAGGTCATCGGCCTGACGGGGACCAAGGGGAAGAGCTCCACCGCCTATTACCTGAAGTATATCCTGGACGAGTACATGGCCGAGCGCCACGGCCCGGACAGCGGCATCATCTCCTCCATCGACACCTACGACGGGGCCGAGCGATTTGAATCCCACCTGACCACCCCGGAGCCCCTGGAGCTCCAGCGGCACTTCGCCAACGCCCTGGACCACGGCCTGGAGTACCTGACCATGGAGGTGTCCAGCCAGGCCCTGAAGTACCACCGGACCCTGTGCACCGACTTTGCCGCCGCCTGTTTTCTGAACATCGGGTACGACCACATCTCGCCCATCGAGCACCCGGACTTTGAGGATTACTTCGCCTCCAAACTGAAGATTTTCACCCAGAGCGCCATCAACTGCGTCAACTTAGACTGCCAGCACGCCCAGCGGGTGCTCTCCGCCGCCCAGGCGGCCGGAAAGCCGGTATTCACCTTCTCCCAGAAGGACCAGGAGGCCGACGTGTACGCCTCCCAGGTGCGCAAACGGGGAGACGACATCCTCTTCCGGGTGCGTACCCGCCGCTATCTGCGGGAGTTCCGTCTGACCATGCCCGGACTGTTCAACGTGGAGAACGCCCTGGCCGCCATCGCCGTGTGCGAGGGGCTGAACATCCCCGAGCGGTGCATCTATGTGGGACTGATGAAGGCCCGGGTGCCCGGCCGGATGGAGGTCTACTCCAACGCCGACAGCACCGTCACCGCCATCGTGGACTACGCCCACAACCGCCTGAGCTTTGAGACCCTGTTCCGCTCCGTTCAGGCCGAGTACCCCGGCCGGCGGGTGGTCACCGTGTTCGGCTGCCCCGGGAGCAAGGCCCTGGACCGGCGCCGGGACTTGGGGGAGATAGCAGGGCAGTACTCCGACCTGGTGATTCTCACCGAGGAGGACAGCGGGGAGGAGGACACCCTGGACATCTGCCGGGAGATCGCCGCCCACGTCAGCGCCCAGAACTGCCAGTACTCCATCGAGCCCAACCGGGGAGAGGCCATCCGCCAGGCCGTCCTGAGCTGCCGGGAGCCCTCGGTCCTGCTCATCACCGGCAAGGGGGCGGAGACCCGCCAGAAGCGGGGGAAGGCGTATGTGGACACCCCCTCTGACGTGGATTATGTCCAGACTTTCCTGCGGGAGTACGACGTGGCCCACGGGCTGGACGGCATGGAAAAGGTGCGCAACCTGCTGTCCATCCTGCCCATCCTCAAGCGCCACGAGGGCAAGACCGTGGTGGTTAAGTACGGCGGCTCGGCCATCGGGGCCGGCTCTGAGCGGGACACCACCCTTCAGGACGCGGCCGCCCTCCGGATGGTGGGGATGCGGGTGGTGCTGGTCCACGGGGGCGGCAAGCACATCACCGCCCTGCTGGAGAAGCTGAAGGTACCCACCCGGTTTGAAAACGGCTACCGCTTCACCGACCAGCCCACCCTGGACGCGGCCGAGATGGCCCTGTCCGCCCAGGTGAACAAGGCCATCGTCTCCGGCCTGGCCAGGCTGGAGGTGTCCGCCGTGGGCCTGTCGGGCAAGGACGGGGGGCTAATCACCGCCGCGGTGAAAGACCCGGCCCTGGGCCGGGTGGGCGCCATCACCCACGTGAATACCCGGGTGCTGGACACCCTGCTGGACGCGGATTTTCTGCCCGTGGTGTCCCCCATCGCCATGGGGGAGGACGGGGAGGGCCTCAACTGCAACGCCGACGACGCCGCCCGGGCCCTGGCCGAGGCCCTGGGGGCCGAGTGCCTGGTGTTCCTCACCGACGTGGGGGGCATCCTCATCGACAGCCACAACAGCAAGACCGCCGTGGATAAGCTGGACGTCAAGCGGGCGGAGGAGCTGATTGACGCGGGCCTCATCGCCGGCGGCATGGTGCCCAAGGTCCGGGGATGCGTCCACGCCATCCGCGCCGGGGTGGGGGAGGTGTCCATCTTAGACGGGCGGGTGGAGCACGCCCTGCTGCTGCATATGCTGGGCCAGCGGGCCAGCGGCACCACCATCACCGGAGAGCCAGGCGAGAAACGAGAATGGAACGCTTGACAGCGCAGCGCCCCCGGGCGGCCTATGGCCGCCCGGGGGCGCGTTTATCTGCCAGTTCCTCTCACGTCTCTTCGTCCCAGAACAGGGCGTATCCCTCTCCGGGGACGTGGTGGGCCTCCATCCAGGCCAGGGTGTGCTCCGCCTGGGGGGAGAGGGCGATTTCCAGCCGCTGGGTCTTCACGGCGGCGGACGCCTCGCCGGCTGCCTGCGCCGAATCAGCCTCCATCTCCCAGTAGAAATACAGAGAGGGCCACATCCCCCAGCCGGTGCTGGTCTCCAGCCCGTCCTCCGGCTCCTCAGGCAGAAACAGGGTGTGCGCGCCCAGGTTCCCCTCCTGGAAGTCCTGCCGCACCGCCTGCCACAGCTCCAGCAGCTCGGCGGTGGACTGCTCCAGATAGAGGGAGACGCCGTACCCCTCCCGCAAATCAAGCACGTTCTCCAGGCGCGCCTCGGCCAGGCGGCCCTCCTCGCAGCGGGCAAAGCCATACATCTGCCCGGTAAGCGCCCGGTCCCCGAGCAGGCGGGCGGCCTGCCAGGTGACGCTGCCCTCCCGCTCCAGTTCCTCCCGGAACACGGGGACAGAGAAATAGCTCCGGCTCATGGTGCCGCCCCCGTTCAGGGTATAGGTCACCCGCAGGGAGATATAGTCGTCCCCCGCCTCTGTGCCGGCCCGGCCGCGCTGCTCCACGATGGCCCGCTGCAGCTCCAGCACCGGCTGGATGACCGCCGGGTCCCCGGTGACCGCCTCCAGCCGGCCGCTGTCAGCGGGGTAGCCGATATCGGCGTCCACTTCCATGCGGACCACCTGCTCCAAGCTGGGCAGGCGGGTCTCCACCCCGAACAGGTCAAAGACGCACACGGCGCATAGAAAGGCCATCACCGCCACCGACGCCGCGCAGCCCCGCCAGGCCCGGAACACCCGGAAGGTCTTTTTCAGCAGCATCTCGGCGGCAAAAAAGCCCGCCGCTGTCCACAGCAGGATGGCGGCCACCAGTACGGCGGCGGAGTCCCCGCTGCTCCAGCCCAGGAGGCTGACGGTGAACACCCCCAGGCACAGCCCGGCGCAGAAGGCCACCCCGTATTTGAACACCGGCCGCACCAGGGGCACGGAGACCACGTCCCCGGCGCTCTCCACCTGCCGGCTTTTGTACACCCACAGGGCCAGCAGGGCCAGCGCCACGCCCGCCGCCGCGTACCCGGCCACATCGCCGGGGCTGTCCAGGCTTAGCAGAATATGGACCCGGCCGCTGCTGTCGGTGGAGCTGCTGGTGTACACGCCGCAGGCCCCGGTGAGCCGGAGCAGGGGGGTGGCCAGCTCCACCAGGAGGGGGACGCCCCGGCCCTGGAAGCCATAGAGGAACTGCTGCATCAGGGCGACCACCAGAAAATTGACCCCGGACGCCAGAACGTTCAAAATTCCATAGAACACGGGCAGGGCCAGCAGATGGCCGGTGAACATGGCGCAGAAGCAGGCAAAGGAGTAGAAGAACAGGCTTATCCCGCCCATACAGGCCAGCCACAGTCCCAGGGCGGGCAGGGTCTGGCTCCACCCCCAGGAGGGCACCACCGCCAGCTCCACCCCCAACGCGGCCAGAGCCACCACGGCCAGGGGGAGCAGAAGCATGGTCAGGCCGGCCAGGTACTGGGAGAAGAACAGCCCCTCCCGCCGGATGGGCAGGGCGTGCATCATACAGGCCGACCGCTGGGAATAGAGATAGCTGAACGCGGCCATGGCGGCCAGCAGGCCGAACAGGGCGCCGGCCCACACCCCAAAGCTCCGGCTGTGGGGGATGTCGGTAAAGTGGTACACCAGGCTGTTGGCATTCTCTCCCCAGGCCAGCCAATCGATATAGCGGCTCAGGCCGTTGAGGGGAATGACCAGCATCCACAGAACCCCCCACAGGGTCCACAGGGGCCAGAAGCGGCCCATGGTTTTGCGGTAGAGCGTGCAGTTAAAGTACGATGTCCCGGACGCCATAGTCCTCACCTCCCAGTTCATAGATAAAAATCTCCTCCAGGGACAGGGGCAGGGCCTCCATCAAAATGGGGGCGTACACCGCCATACGGGTCTTGACCTCCGCCGGACTGCCCCGGACAATCAGGGTGAACACCCGCCCCACCTGGGAGGTGTGCAGCACCTCCATCTCGGGGGGAAGCTGGGGCAGCTGCCCGTCCTGGAAGGCCAGCTGCAGCTTGACCACGTTGTCCTGCAGGTCGGTGAGAGAGCGCTCCAGCAGCACCTTCCCGTGGGAGAGGATGCCCACATGGTCGCACACGTCCTCCAGCTCCCGCAGGTTGTGGGAGGAGACCAGCACCGTGGTCCCCCGCTGGGCCACATCCCCCATGAGCAGGGACCACACCTGCCGGCGCATCACCGGGTCCAGGCCGTCCACCGGCTCGTCCAGCACCAGCAGACGGGGGGCGCAGCACAGCATCAGCCAGAAGGCCGACTGCTTCTGCATCCCCTTGGACAGCCGGCGGATGGGCTGGCGCTCATCCACCTCGGGAAAGGCGTCCCGAAGGGCCTGATACCGCTTGACGTCAAAGGCGGGATACATCCCCCGGTAGAAGCGCATCATATCCCGGGTGGAGGCGGACAGGAAATAGTACAGCTCGTCGGGGATGGCGGCAATCTGCGCCTTGACCGCCGGGTTTTCGTACACCGGCTGCCCGTCCACCAACACCGAGCCGCTGTCCGGCCGGTAGATGCCCATAATGTGCCGCAGCACCGTGGACTTGCCCGCCCCGTTGGGGCCCACCAGGCCGTAGATGGAGCCCCGCTCCACCCGCATGGACAGCCCGTCCAGGGCCCGGAAGCCCTCAAAGGTTTTCACCAGGTTGTTTACCTGTATCATGTCTCTTCTCCCCCTTCCATGGCCCGAATCCGGGCCCACAGCTCCCGCCCGGGCACCCCCAGGAACAGCAGCTCCGCCGCCGTCCGGTCAAAGGCGCCCAGCAGCGCCTCCTTTCTCCCCCGGTCCACCCCGGTGTTGGGGGCCGCGAAAGAACCTTTCCCCGGCAGGGAGTACACATACCCCTCCGCCTCCAGGGCCTCGTAGGCCCGCTGGATGGTGTTGGGGTTGATGGCCAGCATCCCGGCCAGGGTGCGCACCGAGGGCAGCCGCTCCCCCTGATGGATGACCCCCGTCACCATCAGCCGCCGCAGGCCGTCCTTCACCTGCTCGTAAATGGGGCGGGCGTCCCGGTAATCTAAATGGAGCACCTTGCTTCCTCCTTTCCCTGCGGCAAAGCGGCCGCAAACTGTATTAACTGTATTAGTACGCTTACTATACGCTATCTTCCGGAAAAATACAATTAAGAACTGTTTAAGAATTTCTAAACCTTTGCGAAAGTTTTCCTCGCCTCCCCTTGACGGATGTGGTATAATAAATATAATGTTACATCTTTGCGGCGGCGCACGGTGTGCGCCCGCTTTTTGCGGTGCAAAAGGCGGGTTGTGCTTGTTGCACCACAACCGGACCGGCCATGCCGGTCCCCGCCGGGACTCCGGCGGGCAAGCGGCCGCACCGTTTGCCGTTATGGCATCATAGCCTCAAAGTGGCTATGATACTTGGATTTAAGTCCTTTTCCCGCCCCTGCCGGGGCAACCGGAAAAGCTGACATAGGGAGGAGACGCCATGTATCAGAGCATCGGCTTCATCGGCACCGGCAACATGGGCTCGGCCATCGCCCAGGCCGCGGCCCGCAGCGGCCTGGCAGGCCGCATCCTGCTGGCCAACCGCACCCCGGACAAGGCCAAGGCCCTGGCCGGGCGCATCGGGGGGGAGGTAGTTGGCAACCTTCAGGTGGCCCAGCAGTGCCAGCTCATCTTCCTGGCCGTCAAGCCCCAGATGATGGCCGGGGTGCTGGAGCAGCTCGCCCCCGCCCTGGCCGCCCGGCGGGACCGGTTCCTGCTGGTCACCATGGCCGCCGGACTAACCTGCGCCCGCATCCGGGAGCTGGCCGGGACCGCCTGCCCCGTCATCCGCATGATGCCCAACACCCCCGCCGCCATCGGCGCCGGGGTGGTGCAGTACTGCGGGCTGGACGCCACCGGGGAGGAG
>CASECK010000018.1 GCA_949286295.1 uncultured bacterium
TGGCCCAGGCCAAGGAGTATATGGACAAGTATTTTGAGCACTACTCCGGCGTCCGGGCCTATATGGACGCCGTGGTGGAGCAGGCCCGGCGGGACGGCTATGTGTCCACCCTGTTCGGCCGCCGCCGCTGGGTGCCGGAGCTGAACTCCTCCAACTTCAATACCCGCTCCTTTGGGGAGCGGGTGGCCCTCAACGCCCCCATTCAGGGCACCGCCGCCGACATCATCAAGCTGGCCATGGTCCGGGTCCGGGACCGGCTGCGGGCCGAGGGGCTGGAGGGCCGGCTGGTCCTTCAGGTCCACGACGAGCTGATTGTGGAGTGCCCCCAGGCCGAGGCCCAGCGGGTCTGCCGCCTGGTGGAGGAGGAGATGGAGGGGGTCGCCGCCCTGTCCGTCCCCCTGCTGGCCGAGACCCACGCCGGCAAGAGCTGGGCGGACGCCCACTGACCCCCCCCCCGGGGCCAAACTCTACCGCAGGAGAAGTTTTTATGTACTATGAGATTGTCCCCATGGACCGCAGCCACATCGGGCAGATTGCCGCCTTGGAAGCCGCTTGCTTCTCCACCCCCTGGAGCGCGGCCATGTTGGAGGAAGAGCTGTTCAATCCCCAGGCCAGCTTCCTGGTGGCCGAGGACGGCGAGGGCAACATCCTGGGCTACGCCGGCCTGCACGTGGTGCTGGACGAGGGCTATATCGACAACATCGCCGTGGAACCTGACGCCCGGCGGCACGGGGTGGCCTCCGCCCTGCTGGACGTCTACTGCCGCTTCGGCGCGGCCAACCTGGCCTTTCTCACCTTAGAGGTCCGCGCCTCCAACCTGCCCGCCATCGGCCTGTATGAGAAATACGGCTTTCAGCGGGCGGGGGTCCGCCGGGGCTATTACCAGCGCCCCCGGGAAGACGCGCTCATCATGACCCGGACCTTCTCCCGTCCGGAGGCGGAGGGACATCTCTAAGATTGCCCGCCGCGCCATTTCCACTTCAGAGAGCAGGTGCTGCCCCATGAATATCCTTGCCATTGAATCCTCCTGCGACGATACCGCCGCGGCGGTGGTGCAGGACGGCCGGACCGTGCTGTCCAGCTGCGTGTCCTCCCAAATCGAGATGCACAACTTGTACGGCGGCGTGGTGCCCGAGATTGCCTCGCGCAAGCACGTGGAGGCGGTCACCGCCCTGGCCGGCCGCGCCCTGGCCGAGGCCGGCCTCGCCCCCGGCGGGCTGGACGCCGTGGCCGTCACCTACGCCCCCGGTCTCATCGGCGCGGTGCTGGTGGGGGTAAACTTTGCCAAGGGGGCCGCCCTGTCCCTGGGCCTGCCCCTGATTCCCGTCCACCACGTCCGGGGCCACATTGCCGCCAACTACCTGACCCATCCGGACCTGGAGCCCCCCTTCGTGTGCCTGTGCGTGTCCGGCGGCACCACCGCCATTGTGGACGTGCGCTCCTACACGGAGATGTCGGTGCTGGGGGGCACCCGGGACGACGCCGCCGGGGAGTGTTTTGACAAGGTGGCCCGGGTGCTGGGGCTGGGCTATCCCGGCGGCCCCCCCATGGACAAGCTGGCCCAGGGCGGGGACGCGGACCGGTACGGCCTGCCCGTGGCCCATGTGGCCGGCGCGCCGCTGGATATGTCCTTCTCCGGCCTGAAAACCGCCAGCCTCAATTTGATTCACAACGCCCAGCAGAAGGGGGAGGCGCTGGACCTGCCCTCCTTCGCCGCCAGCTTCGGCCGGGCGGTGAGCGACAGCCTGGTCCCCCGGGCTGTGGCCGCCGCCCTGGAGCGGAGCTATGGCAGGCTGGCCGTGGCGGGGGGGGTGGCCGCCAACAGCCGCATCCGCTCTGACCTCCAGGCCGCCTGCGCCGCCCGCTCCATCCGGCTGTTCCTGCCCCAGCTGCGGTACTGCGGCGACAACGCCGCCATGATTGGCTGCCAGGGGTATTACGAGTACCAGGCCGGCCACACCGCCGGTCTGGATTTGAACGCCTATGCCACCAGGGACATCTCCCTGGGCTGAGGGGCGCGGCCCCGGCCGTCGAACGTGGTCGAAAAAGTGTACTTTTTCATATTGACAGCACCCGCCGTTTTTCATTATGTCACCTTTTGGAGCAATCCATCTCTCCATCCCCTCCCCCCTTTCACACTTTACCGCCTGTAAATCCCCTGTATTTGACAGCTTTCGACAGCCGTTCTGTGGAAAACCCTGTGGAAATTGTGTATAACTTTGTTTCGTTCTCATTATGCTTCGTTTTTATGTAAAGTGATACGTTATTTCACGCCGGCCCCTGCCGCCCGTTCCGGCAAAATTTTTCCCCAGGGGGATTGACAGGGGAAGGGGCCGGTGTTATAATGCCTTCGCACAAGAAAGCAGGTACGGTTCCCCGTCCTCACCCCAGGTTCGCGCCAAAGGGTCAACATGGAGAAAACGCCGCCGGTTCTCCGGCGCTGTTTTGCTGTGATGTGGGAGCCTGACCGGCGGCCCGCATTTTTTATTGTCTGGAGGTGCTTTCCCATCGCTAACACAGGTCATCAAACCAACGACGAGATTCGCGACAAGGAAGTCCGTCTGATTTCCGAGTCCGGCGAGCAGCTGGGCATCATGTCCTCTCAGGAGGCGCTGCGCCTGGCCGAGGAACGCAGTTTGGATTTGGTCAAGATCTCCCCCACCGCCGTGCCTCCGGTGTGCAAACTGATGGACTACGGCAAGTACCGGTTCGAGCAGACCAAGCGCGAGAAGGAAGCCCGCAAGAATCAGCGCGTGGTGGAAATCAAGGAGATTCGGATGTCCCCCAGCATTGACGTCAACGACTTCAATGTGAAGCTGCGCAACGCCCAGAAGTTCCTGTCCGAGGGCAACCGGTGCAAGGTCACCGTCCGCTTCCGCGGCCGGGAGATGGCCCACACCAACATCGGTCAGGAGCTGCTGCTGAAGTTCGCCGAGCAATGCGGCGAACAGGCGGTCATGGACAAGTCCCCCAAGCTTGAGGGCCGGCATATGTCCATCTTCCTGTCCCCCAAGCCTGCCAAAGATGCCAAAAAGTAAGTAAAGGAGTTCACTGTTATGCCGAAGATTAAAATCAAGACTCACAGCGGCGCCAAGAAGCGCTTCTCCCTCACGAAGTCCGGCAAAGTCAAGCGCGCCATGACCAAAAAGCGCCACCTGCTCAACGGCCACGGCAAGACCACCAAGCTCAAGCGGGCTCTGCGCGGCACCACCTACGCCGACAAGACCAACGAGGCCGCCATCAAGCGCATGATTCTGTACAAGTAAGACACAGGGAGGAAACGAACAATGGCAAGAGTTAAAGGCGCGATGATGACGCGCAAGAGAAGAAATAAAATCCTCAAGATGGCCAAGGGCTACTGGGGTTCCAAGTCCAAGCACTTCAAGATGGCCAACCAGGCCGTGATGAAGTCCGGCGTCTACGCCTACACCGGCCGCAAGCTGAAAAAGCGCGACTTCCGCCAGCTGTGGATCGCCCGAATCAATGCCGCCTGCAAGCTCAACGGCATGAACTACTCCACCTTCATGAACGGGCTGAAGAAGGCCGGCATCGTCATCAACCGCAAGATGCTGGCCGAGCTGGCCGTCAACGACAAGGCCGCCTTCACCCAGCTGACCCAGACCGCCAAGGCCGCCCTGGCCTGAGGCCGCTGCGTTTGAACCGCCGTCCCGGCGCCTCCCCGGCGCCGGGATTTTCTTTTGCAGCTATCTTGCGAAAATTCGGGTTTTCCCGTATGATAGTGGGGAGACCAGTGCCGGAAGGAGGTGCGCGTGTGGATTTGTCCAACTACCGCGTCTTGCAGAATCTGCGTCTGACGCCGCGCCAGCGGCAGCTGATCATCGGCGTGCTGGTGGCCCTGTCCAGTCAATTCTATCTCACCGCCTGGGCCCGGGGCTTCCGCATCTCGGCGGCGGCCATCCTGTATCCCGCCCTGCTGGTCACCATGATGCGGGACAGTCACCGGCCGGACACCGGGCTGATTACCGGACTGTGCGTGCTGGCGCTGCGCACCGCTCTGAGCCTGCTCCAGGGGGCGTCCCTGGCCGACGCGCTGATTACCGAGTACCCCGGCGGGGTGTTCTACCTCTGCTACGACCTGCTGCTGTGCCTGCTGGTCCGGGACCGGCGGACCGTCTCGCCCCTCTGGCTGCTGGCCTCCCTGTGGGTCTGCGACCTGGCCTCCAACGCGCTCAACCTGCTGCTGTCCAGCCAGCTGCGCCCCGGGGAGGCCCCGCTGCCCGCTTTCTTCTCCCTGGCCGGGCTGGCCCTGATTCGCTCCTTCACCGCCTGCGCCATCCTGTTGGCCTCCCAGGGCTACCACCAGCTGCTGCTGCGCTCTGAGCACGAGCACCGCTATCACCGGCTGTTTCTGCTGACCGCCAACCTGCGCACCGAGCTGTACTTTCTCAAAAAGGACTCCGAGGACATCGAGGCGGTCATGTCCCACGCCTACCGGCTCTATGAGCGGCTGGAAAAGGCCGGCGCCCCGGAGGAGCTGAGCAGTCTGGCCCTGGCCATCGCCCGGGAGGTTCACGAGGTCAAAAAGGACAACCTGCTGATTATCCGGGGTCTGGAGGAAAATGTGGCCCAGACCTATGACCACCAGGATATGTCCCTGTCCGACTTACTGCACATCCTGGACGCCTCCACCAGGCAGTTCCTGGGCCAGCAGCGGGCGGACATCCGCCTGGAGTACCGCTATCAGCAGGATTTCCCCGTCCGGGAGCACTACCGCCTGCTGTCCATTCTGAAAAATCTGGTCACCAACGCGGTGGAGGCCATTCAGGCCGGCCCCCGGCGGGGGCTGGTCAGCCTGAATGTCCGGGTGGAGGGAGAGCAGCTGTACTTCACCGTGGCCGACGACGGCCCGGGCATCTCCCCCCGGGCCTGCCGGCTGCTGTTCCAGGTGGGCTACTCCACCAAATTTGACGCGGATACCGGCAACATCAACCGGGGCGTGGGCCTGCCGGCGGTGCGGTTTATTGTGGAGGAGCTGGGCGGCTCCATCCAGGTGGACTCCCAGCCGGGCCGGGGGGCGGTCTTCTCCGTCTGCCTGCCCATGCGCTCTGTCTCAGGAGGCGAACTGCCATGAAAATTTTCATCATCGAGGATGACATCTCCGTCATCAGCATCTTAGAGGACATTGTGGAGGACAGCGGTCTGGGGCAGGTGTGCGGCGACACCGCCGACGCCCCGGCGGACCCGGAGCGGGTGCTGGCCCTGGACCCGGACCTGATTCTCACCGACCTGCTCATGCCGGACAAGGACGGCATCCAGCTGGTCCAGGAGCTGCGGCAGCGGGGCTGCCGGGCCAAGTTTATCATGATCTCCCAGGTCTCCTCCAAGGAGCTTATCTCCAAGGCCTATACCGCCGGGGTGGATTTTTTCATCCAGAAGCCCATCAACCTCATCGAGGTCCGGCAGGTCATCTCCAACGTCAAGACCCAGCTGGAGAACGAGCGGGCCCTGAAGGCCATCCAGAGCGTCTTCGCCGGGCGGGAGGACCAGGCCGCCCCCCGGCCCGACCCCGCCGAGGCCCGCCGACGCAGGCTCAAGCTCATCCTCAGCCAGCTGGGCATGGCGGGGGAAAAGGGGTCCAAGGACATCACCGACCTGTGTATGCTCCTGCTGGAGGCGGGGGAGAGCATCTCCCAGGTGGGGGTGTCCGCCCTGTGCGCCCGCCTGCCCGGGCCGCCCAAGTCCACCGAACAGCGGGCCCGCCGGGCGGTGGAGCGGGGGCTGAGCCATATGGCCAGTCTGGGGCTTGAGGACTATAACAACGAGCTGTTTGTCCGCTACGCCGCCCGGCTGTTCCCCTTTCGGGAGGTCCGGGCGGAGATGGCCTTCCAGCAGGGGAACGGCCCCCGGGGCAAGGCCAACCTGAAAAAGTTCCTGGACGGACTGATGATTTTGGTGGAAGAGGAGTGACCCCCTTCCCTTCACCGGCGCCCCCCTTCCGGGGAGGCGCCGGTGATTTTTTTCGTTTTTTTCCAAGTTGTTTGTTTGGTTTTAACAAAAATTAAACTTTCACTTTGTTATTTTAAGAGAAGATTTTTCAGGGCTGTTGGAATTTGAAGCTTTTTGATACCCCCCGGCTACAATGACTTCGTTCCTGAGCCGCTGGGAGGAGAGCGGCTCACGCTTCGGGATATGGCGGTATCCCGGGGCAGAATCGAGAGTAAAGGAGAGATTTTCATGCAACAGATCACCCTGAATATGTTCCAGACCGCGGGCGTGGCCATGCTCCTGTTCGTGCTGGGACGCTACCTCACCAACCGGGTCGAATTTCTGCGCAAGTGCTGTATCCCCGCCCCTGTGGTGGGCGGCCTGATTTTCGCCCTGGTCCACCTGGGCCTCTATATGGGAGGCATCGTGGAGTTCACCTTCGACTCCAACGTCAAAGACTTCTTCATGACCCTGTTCTTCACCAGCGTGGGCTACACCGCCTGCTTCCGTCTGCTGAAGAAGGGCGGCCCCAAGGTCATCACCTTCCTGCTGGTCTCCATCGTCATGGTCTGCCTTCAGAATGTGCTCAGCTCCGTGCTGGCCGGTGTGTTTGACTGGGATTTGCGCCTTGGCCTGTGCACCGGCTCCATCCCCATGGTGGGCGGCCACGGCACCGCCGGCTCCTACGGCCCCATGATGGAGAATGACCTGGGCATCGCCAGCGCCAACGTCATCGCCGTCGCCGCGGCCACCTATGGCCTGGTGGCCGGCTCCCTGATGGGCGGCCCCATCACCCGGGGAATCATCAACCGCTATAGCCTGCGCTCCACAGAAACAGAGGAGTCCATCGCCATCTCCGACGACGCCAGCGCCGCCGACACGGCCAAGGCCGAGCGGGTGGACGCCGAGGCCTTCACCAACGCCGCCATCCTGCTGATTGTGGCCGCCGGTCTGGGCACCCTGCTCACCATGGCGCTGAACAACATCCACATCCAGATTGGAAACTTCAACTTCAACTTCACCTTCCCCACCTACATCGGCGCCATGCTCATCGCCGCCGTCATCCGCAATTTCTGCGACTGGAGGCACATTGTCATGCCCGCCAAGGCCCTGGACCTGTGGGGCAATGTCTCGCTGTCCATCTTCCTCGCCATCGCGCTGATGTCCGTGGCCCTGTGGCAGCTGGCTGACGTGGCCACCGCTATGATTGTGATGCTGCTGGCCCAGACCGTCATGATGTTCTTCTACGCCCGCTATGTGGTGTTCAACATCATGGGCCGCGACTACGAGGCCGCCGTCATGACCACCGCCTTCTGCGGCTTCGGCATGGGCGCCACCCCCAACGCCATGGCCAATATGCAGGCCGTGACCAAGAACTTCGGCCCCGCGCCCCAGGCCTACTTCATCGTGCCGCTGATTGGCTCGCTGTTCATCGACTTCTTCAACGGTCTGATTATCACGGGCTTCCTGAACGTGCTGCCCATGTTCCAGTAACCGCTTCGCTCTCTCTTCCAACAGGGAAGGCCGGCCCCCCCGAAGGGGACCGGCCTTCCCTATTTTCCACCGCCGCGCCTGAATCAAACGGCCGCGGCCGGGACCTACCCAGTCCCGGCCGCGGCCGTTGTCAGCTCTTTTCGCCGCCCCTATGGGAGCGCTCCCTCTTCTTCCATTTGGCCGCCATATAGCGCTCCTCCTCGCTGAAAATGCAGCCGCAGTACTTCTGCATATAAAAGCCGTGCTCCCGGGCGTAGGCCTGTCCCTCCTGAAACAGGGGGCGGAAATCCCGGTAGAGAAACGCCACCCCGTACTTCTCCCCCATCTCCGCCCCGGCGGCGGCGATGGCCTGGTGGTTTTGGTAGGGGGAGATCAGCAGCGAGGTGGTAAAGCTGTCGTAGCCGTTTCCGGCGGCATACCGGGCGGCCGCCTCCATCCGCGTCCGGTAGCAGTAGGCGCACCGGCCGCCGATATCCCCGGCCACGGCGGAGACAAAGCCGCGCAGGTCATAGCTCCCCCCCACAACGAGCTTCAGGCCGGTGTCCCGGGCGTACGTCTCCAGGGTATGTTTCCGGGCCTGGTACTCGGTGTAGGGGTGGATGTTGGGGTTGAACCAGAATCCGGTGACGGACAGGCCCTCCTCCCGCAGCTGGGCGATGGGCCGGTTGGCGCAGGGGGCGCAGCAAATGTGCATCAGGGTGTTCATCGGGTAAACTCCTCCAGGCGGATAATGTGGGCGGGCAGGTTTTTCCCCAGGGCATAGCGCAGGGTCCAGGCGGTCCCGCCCCCGGGCACCCCGTTGTAGACGGCGATGATACGCCCGGAGCGGTCCACCATATACCGGTTGCGCCGCATCATGCAGAAGCGGTCGTACCGGTGCTGAATCAGGGTCTCAAAGTCGCAGCGGTCCAAAATCTCCCGGTAGAGCGCCCGCTCCCGGGCCGGCCAGCCGTCCGCCTGGCTCTCGCAGGGGCGCACCCCCTCCAGGGTCACGTCCGGGCAGCGCGCCCGCAGCGCCAGCACCGCCTGGGCAAAATACAGGTCGCACCCCCGGGCCATGCCGCACATGAAGTGCCGGCACCCGGCCCCGTAGGCCTCCTCCGCCGCCCGCTCCAGCGCGGCCTTCATGGCCAGGCAGCGGGGGTCGCCCTCGTCGGTCCCCCAGGGCAGCTTGTCGGGCCGGTGGCCGGTGAAACAGCAGGTGTTCTCCCGCTCCACAGGCAGCCCTCCTCTCCTCGTCTACAGCACAATCAGGTTCTTGGGGGAGCGGGTGATGTTCTCACATCCCCCCTCCTTCAGGATGAGCACATCCTCGATGCGCACGCCGAATTTCCCCGGCAGGTACACCCCCGGCTCGGCGGAAATGACCGCCCCGGCGGGCAGCGGCCGGTCCTCACTGGGGCTGGCGTTGGGGGACTCGTGGATATCCAGCCCCAGCGAGTGCCCAAAACTGTGGGTGAAGTACGGCCCATAGCCCGCCTGCTCCAGGCAGCGCCGAGCCGCCCCGTCCACCTCCCGCCCCGGGACCCCCGCCCGGGCCGCGGCAATGCCCGCCTCCTGGGCGGCCAGCACGGCGGCGTAGGCCCGCTCCATCTCCCCGTCGGGCTGACCCAGGGCCACGGTGCGGGTCATGTCGGAGCAGTAGCCCTCCACCTTGCAGCCAAAATCCATGGTGATAAACATCCCCCGGTCCACCGCCCGGTCCCCGGGCACGGCGTGGGGCATGGAGCCGTTGCTCCCCGCGGCCACGATGGGTTCAAAGGACACCTTCTCCCCGCCCCGCGTCATCATCTCATACACCAGCCGGGCGGCAATCTCCCGCTCGGTCAGGCCGGGACGGATAAAGTCCAAAATTGCCTGAAACGCCCCGTCGGTGACCGCCTGGGCCCGGCGCATGGCCGCCTGCTCCTCCCCGTCTTTGACGGCCCGCAGCCCATCCAGCAGCGCCTGGGCCGGGGTGAGGGCGCAGGGCAGCTCCCGGCTGTACCGCCGGTGCTGGTCCACGGTCATCTCTCCGCTCTCAAAGCCCACGTTCTTCAGGCCCTTTTCCGCAAGATAGGTCCGGGCCAGGTCCATATGGCCGCTGCCGGCGGACACCTGGAGCACCTCCGCCCCGGCGACCTGCCTCCGGGCGGCCTCGATATACCGGCCGTCGGTGGTGTAGCGGGCCCCGTCCCGGGTCACGATCAGGACGCCCTCCCCGTGGAAGCCCAGGGCGTACCGCTCGCCGGACTGGCTGGTGATGAGCATGGCGTCCAGGCCGTATTCCGGCAGCTTCTGGGCGATGTTGGCAAGATGGTTCATAGCCGTGACATATCCTTTCTGTTCGTTTGAAAAACGTCTCTGCCCCGAGAAGGCTCACCTTTCCCCCAGGCACGCCTGATAGATTCTCTTCCTCTCCAGCGCGTCCTCCGCCTGGGTCCCGGCGCTGCCCCATCTGATGTCCCATCAGATGGGGACCCCTTCTTGTTATGCTCGGGGCGGCACAGCCGCCCCTGCGCCAGTCTCCGCCGCAGCGCGGCTGCGAATGTCCGGCGCATCAGCGCCGCCCCATCTTCGATGGGGCCCCTGCTCCAGCGCCCTTCACCTTTCCCCCAGGCACGCCTGATAGATTCTCTTCATCTCCAG
>CASECK010000019.1 GCA_949286295.1 uncultured bacterium
ATGGAAATGACCTTGTGCATGGGGGCCTCCATCTCCGCCACCCACGGCTTCAACAAGGCCCTGGGCGCCGGGAGCGAGCACAGGACGGTGGCTGTCATCGGGGACTCCACCTTTATGCACTCGGGCATGACAGGCCTGGCCAACATCGCCTATAACCAGTCCAACTCCACGGTCATCATCCTGGACAACTCCATCACCGGCATGACCGGCCATCAGCAAAATCCCACCACCGGCTACAACATCAAGGGCGACCCCGCTGGAAAGATTGATTTGGAGCAGCTGTGCCGGGCCATGGGCTTCCGCCGGGTCCGGGTGGTGGACCCCTATGACCTGAAGGCCTGCGACCAGGCGGTGAAGGAGGAGCTGGCCGCCGGCGAGCCCTCGGTCATCATCTCCCGCCGCCCTTGCGCCCTGTTGAAGTATGTCAAGCATAATCCGCCCCTGAAGGTGGATACCGACAAGTGTATCGGCTGTAAGAGCTGCATGAAAATCGGCTGCCCCGCCATCTCCATCCGGGAGGGCAAGGCCCATGTGGACGGCACCCTGTGCGTGGGCTGCGGCGTGTGCCAGCAGCTGTGCCCCGTGGGGGCCTTCGTGAGCACCGGAGAGGAGGGGTGAGCCATGAAGACAAAGAATATCATGATTGTGGGCGTGGGGGGCCAGGGTTCCCTGCTGGCCAGCAAGCTGCTGGGCCACCTGCTGATGGAGCAGGGCTATGACGTAAAGGTGTCCGAGGTCCACGGGATGTCCCAGCGGGGGGGCAGCGTGGTCACCTATGTCCGCTACGGGGACAAGGTGTGCTCCCCGGTCATCGACAAGGGGGAGGCCGACTTCATCGTCTCCTTCGAGCTGCTGGAGGCCGCCCGGTGGCTGAGCTACCTGCGGCCGGAGGGGCAGATTGTCACCTCCACCCAGCAAATTGACCCCATGCCCGTCATCACCGGGGCCGCTCAGTACCCGGAGGGGCTGGTGGATAAGATGAAGGCGGCCGGCGCCAAAGTGGACGCGCTGGACTGCCTGGCCCTTGCCCAGCGGGCGGGCAGCAGCAAAGCGGTGAACATTGTGCTCATGGGGCGGCTGTCCCACTACTTCGACCTGCCGGAGCAGGCGTGGATGAAGTCCCTGGAGGCCTGCGTCCCCGCCAAATTCCTGGAGCTGAACAAGCGGGCCTTTGTGCTGGGAAAGGACGCCTGAGAGGCGGTGGCATCTCCGGCGCCCAGCGCGCGCTCTTTGCTCAAAATGATTTGCCGAAAGGATTGATACCCATGGAACGTTATTACCAGCCCGAGATTGAGACCGCCTCCCGGGAGCAGATTCGCGCCTGGCAGGACGAGCGCCTGGTCAGGCAGGTCAAGCACGTGTGGGACAACGTGCCCTACTACCGCAAGAAGATGGAGGAGAAGGGGGTCGCCCCCGCCGACATCAAGGGCGTGGACGACCTGCACAAGCTGCCCTTTGTCACCAAGGCCGACCTGCGGGAGGCCTATCCCTATGGCCTGGTGGCCGAGCCCCTGAAGAACTGTGTGCGCATCCAGTCCACCTCGGGCACAACCGGAAAGCGGGTGGTGGCCTTCTACACCCAGCACGACATCGATTTGTGGGAGGACTGCTGCGCCCGGGCCATTGTGGCCGCCGGCGGCACCGACGAGGATGTGTGCCAGGTGTCTTACGGCTACGGCCTGTTCACCGGCGGCCCCGGCCTCAACGGCGGCAGCCACAAGGTGGGCTGCCTGACCATCCCCACCTCCTCGGGCAACACCGAGCGGCAGATTATGTTCATCCGGGACCTGAACGCCACCATCCTGTGCTGCACCCCCTCCTACGCCGCCTATATCGGCGAGACCATGAAGGAGATGGGGCTGACCCCGGAGCAGATTCCCCTGAAGGCGGGGATTTTCGGGGCCGAGGCCTGGAGCGAGGAGATGCGCCAGGACATCCAGAACACCCTGGGCATCAAGGCCTATGACATCTACGGCCTGACCGAGCTGTCCGGCCCCGGGGTGGCCTTTGAATGCTCGGCCCAGAGCGGGATGCACATCAACGAGGACCACTTTATCGCCGAGGTCATCGACCCGGATACCGGCGAAGTGCTGCCCGAGGGCAGCCAGGGCGAGCTGGTGTTCACCTCCATCACCAAGCAGGCCTTCCCCCTGCTGCGCTACCGCACCCGGGACATCTGCGTGCTCAGCCGGGAGGCCTGCCCCTGCGGGCGCACCCATGTAAAGATGAGCAAACCCCGGGGCCGCACCGACGATATGCTCATCATCCGCGGCGTGAACGTGTTCCCCTCCCAGATTGAGACGGTGCTGCTCAACCACGGCTACCCCGCCAACTACCAGATCATCGTGGACCGGGTGCGCTCCACCGACACCCTGGACGTGCAGGTGGAGATGACCCCCGAGATGTTCACCGACAACCTGGGCGAGATCGAGCGGCGGCAGAAGCAGCTGGTGGAGGGCCTGCGCTCCATGCTGGGGCTGGCCGCGAAGGTCACGTTGGTGGCTCCCAAGTCCATCGTCCGCAGCGAGGGGAAAGCCGTCCGGGTCATCGACAAGCGCAAAATCTGAGGAAGGAGAAGAGCGGTATGAACATCAAGCAGATCTCTGTTTTTCTGGAGAACAAGCCCGGCGCCCTGTACGGCATGACCGGGGTCCTGGCCCAGAACCGGGTGGACCTGCGGGCGCTGAGCGTGGCCGAGACCAACGACTTCGGCGTGGCCCGCCTCATCGTGGACGACGTGTACAAGGCCGCCACCGTGCTCAAGGAGGCGGGCTATGTCCACAAGATTACCCCCGTGCTGGCCGTGGCCATCGCCGACATCCCCGGCGGGCTGAACCAGGTGCTCCAGGTGCTCACCAACGCCCGGGTGAATGTGGAGTATATGTACGCCTTCCTGGGTGGCAAGCAGGCCCCCCACGCCTATATGGTGTTCCGGGTTGCGGACGACGAGGCGGCCCTGGCCGCGCTGTCCGCCCGGGGCATCAAGACGGTGGAGCAAGAGGAGATCGAGCGGCTGTGAGGCGCCCGCCGCTGCCGGCAGGCGCCTGGAGGGCGGAGCGGACGAGAGCGCCTGGATATCCGGGCGGCACAAGGGGGGTGGAGGGATGAGACAGTGTATGGACGCGCAGAACCTGCACCGGCGGCTGCGGAAGATTGTGGGGCAGGTGCAGGCCATCGACCGGATGGTGGAGCAGGACGTCCCCTGTGAGGACGTCCTGGCCCAAATCAACGCCGCCAAATCCGCCCTGCACCGGGTGGGGCAGGTGGTGCTGGAGGGGCACATCCAGCACTGCGTCCGGGACGGTATCGAGCACGGGGACGCGGAGCAGACCATCGCCAACTTCACCAAGGCCGTGGAGCGCTTTGCCAACATGAAATAAGCCAGACGGCCGCCCGGAGCGCTCCGGGCGGCCGCTCTTTTTGCCCGCTTGACAACCTATACCCCTATATGTATAATGGGGGCGAGACAGATGAAACAAAAGCGAGGAGGAAACGGGGATGAGAGGGCTGAAGGCATTTTTGGAGTGGGGCGGAACCAGGCGGGAAGCGGCCTGCCTGGCGCTGTCTGGCCTGGCGCTGGCGGCCAGCCTGCTGGGGCTGCGCCCCTTCGGGCTTGAACCGGCCTGGGCGGCCATCCTCCTGTGCGGCGTGCCCATCGTTGCAGAGGCGGCGGCAGGGCTGTTTGGCGCCTTTGACATCAAGGCGGATGTGCTGGTGTCCCTGGCCCTCATCGCGTCGGTGGCCATCGGGGAGGTCTTCGCCGCCGGCGAGGTGGCCTTTATTATGCAGCTGGGCGGCCTGCTGGAGGAGCTGACGGTGGCCAAGGCCCGGGCGGGCATCGAGAAACTGGTGCATCTGACGCCCCAGACCGCCCGGGTGCTGCGGGACGGGCGGGAGAGCATCATCCCCGCCGGACAGGTGCGGGTGGGCGAGCTGCTCCGGGTCCTGCCCGGAGAGGGCGTGCCGGTGGACGGCGTCATCGTCTCCGGGCAGACCTCCATCAACCAGGCGGTGATGACGGGGGAGTCCCTGCCGGTGGACAAGCGCGTGGGGGATGAGGTCTCCAGCGGCACGGTGAACCAGTTCGGGGCCTTTGAAATGCGGGCCTCCAAGGTGGGGGAGGACAGCTCCATCCAGCGGATGATACGGCTGGTGCAGTCGGCCGACGCGGGCAAGGCCAGGATTGTGGGGCTGGCAGACCGATGGGCCACCTGGATTGTGGTCACCGCCCTGAGCGCCGCCGCCCTCACCTGGCTGTTCACCGGGCAGCTCATCCGGGCGGTCACCATCCTGGTGGTGTTCTGCCCCTGCGCCCTGGTGTTGGCCACGCCCACCGCCATCATGGCGGCCATCGGCAACGCCACTCGGCACGGCTTCCTGGTGCGGGAGGGGGACGCCCTGGAGCGGCTGGCCCGGGTCAAGGTCATCGCCTTTGACAAGACCGGCACCTTGACCTACGGCACGCCGGAGGTGGTGGATGTGGCCAGTGTGACCGATACTTACAGCAAGGAGCAGCTCTACCGGCTGGCCGCTTCCGCGGAGCAGCTTTCGGAGCACCCCCTGGGGAAAGCCATTGTGCGCTGCGGCAAAAAGGAGCTGGGGGGCGAACTTGCCCAGGTTGGCAGCTTTTCCATGCTCCCCGGACGGGGGGTGAGCGCCCGGGTGGAGGGAAAGCAGATTTTGGCCGGCAACCTGGAGCTGCTGCATGAGCACGGCGTGCCCATGGCGCCCCCGCCCGGGGCGGAGGAGGCCGTCCAGAAGGGCTGTACCGTGACCTATCTGGCGGTAGACGGGGTGTTCGCCGGTTATCTCGTCCTCTCCGATACCCTGCGGGAGGAGAGCGCGGACATGGTCCAGAGGCTGAACGCCCTGGGGGTACAGCCGGTGCTGCTCACCGGCGACCATGAAAACGCGGCCCGGACCATCGCCGGGCGGCTGAAAATTCCCGCGGTGCAGGCCAACTGCCTGCCGGAGGACAAGCTGAAGGCCATCGGCCAGTATCAGGCTGCTGGCCAGCCGGTGTGCATGATTGGCGACGGTATCAATGACGCCCCTGCCTTAAAACGGGCCGAGGTGGGCATCGCCATGGGCGGCGTGGGCAGCGACATTGCCGTGGACGCGGCGGACATCGCCCTGGTGGACGATGAGGTGAAGGAGCTGCCCCACCTCGCCGCCCTGGCCAAGCGGATGATGGCCACCATCAAGGTCAATATGACTTTCTCCATGGTGCTGGACTTTATCGCCATCGCCTTGGCCATCAACGGCACGCTGAATCCAGTGGTGGGGGCGCTGGTCCACAATGCCGGTTCTGTGCTGGTCATTGTCAATTCCGCCTTTTTGCTGGGCTGGGAGGAGAGGCGGCCCCGCTGAGCGCCCCGGGACCAAGCAGGGCCGCCGGCTTTGCCGGCGGCCCTGCGCGCTTCACAGCCCGACGCTGCGGATGACCTGCTTCAGCTGCCGGGCGGAGGCCAGCAGGGCCTCCCGCTCCCGGGGATCCAGGGGAATCTCCAAAATGGTCTCCACCCCCTCCTGGCCCACGATGGCGGGGATGCTCAGGCACAGCCCCTCCAGCCCGTACTGCCCCGACAGGGAGACGGAGACGGGGAGCATGGCGTGCTCGTTTTTCACGATGCACTCGGCGATGCGGGCCACCGCCATGGCGATGCCGTAGTAGGTGGCCCCTTTGCGCTGGATAATCTCATAGGCGCTGTCCCGCACCTCGTGATAGACGCGCTCCAGCAGGGCCTGCCGGTCCCCAATGCCCCGCAGGCGGCAGAACTGGTCCAAATCGACGCTGGAGATATTGGCGCTGCTCCACACGGCCAGCTCGCTGTCCCCGTGCTCGCCGATGACGGCGGCGTGGACGTTCCGGCTGTCCACCCCCAGCTCCTGGCCCAGCAGATACTTCAGCCGGGCGGTGTCCAGCACCGTGCCAGAGCCGATGACCCGGTGGGCGGGCAGGCCGGACAGCTGCCGGGCGGCGTGGGTGAGCACGTCCACCGGGTTGGCCACCACCAGCAGGATGCCCTGAAAATTCCGACTGGTCAGCTGGGGGATGATGCTCTTCAGGATGGCCACGTTTTTGCCAATCAGGTCCAGCCGGGTCTCTCCTGGTTTCTGGTTGGCCCCGGCGGTGAGGATGACCATGGCGCAGTCGGCCACGTCGTCATAGGTGCCCGCGTAGATGCGCATGGAGGCGGCGTAGGGCAGGCCGTGGCTGAGGTCCATGGCCTCCCCCTGGGCCTTGTCCTGGTTGGCGTCGATGAGCACCAGCTCGGAGTACAGCCCCCGCTGCATCAGACTGAAGGCGATGGAGGCCCCCACAAAGCCGCAGCCGATGACGGCCGCTTTTCTCACGTTGATCATCATATCCCCGCTCCTTTACTCAGATAGTCTGCCGCGGCGCGGCAGCGGTTATACGGCGGTTTTCTAAATCATATCAAAATAGTAGGAAAATGTCGAGGGGGGATTCATACAAAAAATTCCTCCGCTCATCCGGGAAAACGGGCGGACAGTCCAAAGGGGGTTGACAGGGGGGAGGAATTGGGGCAAACTTGGACGGAAGAACCCCAAAAGACAAACGGGCCGGGCGGCCCGCTGGGAGCCAAAGAAAAGAGGCGTACTGAGATGAAAAAGAGAAAACGGTGGGCGGCGGCCCTTCTGACCGCCGCCACGCTGGTACTGGCGGTCCTAGCGGGCACGACGGCGGCCAACTGGCTGCTTCCGCGGGACTATGACAGCTTGGACAGCACCGGCCAGAGCGTGCTGGCGGAGCTGGAGCGGTTTTGCGCCGCCGGCGCCGGGCAGCCCCTCTGGCCGGGGTTTGAGTTGGAGCGCGCGCCGCTGCTGCTGGTGGACGGCCGCCTGGGCAGCGCCTACCTGGTCAACCCCGAGCGGCCCCCTGAAAGCCTGTTCGCCGTGGAGATTCAGATGCCGGAGGGCAGCCCCCTGCGGGTGTACCGCGTCGCCCTGCCCGGGAGCCTGGGCGTGCGTATAGCGGCGGGAGACTTCAACACGGTGGGGAAGCCCTTCCGGTGCCTTGGCGGCGAGGTGTACTTCCTGCGCTACCAGCGGGAGCGCTCTCTGGAGCAGCCCTACTCCTCCGGGCACTTTATCACCCTGCTGGCCCACGAGGCCTTCCACTACTATATGCAAAACAACTGGCCCGGGGGCGGGCGCTTTGCCGGGGAGCTGTCAGAGGGGGACGTGGACCTGCTGGAGCGGCAGTATGAGATTCTCAGCCAGATTAGCCTGGAGCTGGAGAAGCGGGCGCCCTCCCGCCAGAATCTGCTGGACCAGGCCCGGGACTATGTGGCGGCGGTAGAGGCGCGAATCGAGGCCAATCCCGGCTACCTGCGGCAGGAGCTGGCCATGGAGACGGCCGAGGGCACGGCCCAGTATGTGGGAATTTTGGCCTCGGAGCGGGTGGGCTATGACTTTGGGGTGATGTATTTTGACAACGTCAAGAGCGTCCCCTTCGACCAGGTGATTCCCACCCTGCGCGCCGGCAAAATCGAGGCCTCTTTTTTGGCCGACCGGATGCCCTATGAGACGGGGGCGCCGCTGTGCCAGCTGATGGAGGCACTGGAACTGCCCGGCTGGCGGGAGGAGCTGAACGGACAGAGCCCGGCCGCGCCGCGCACCCTGTTCCAGGTGCTCCGGGACCGGGTGGAACAGGAGGCGTAAGGCCGGACGCCCCGGCGCGGGCGGCGGTTTTTCTGGACAAGAGGGCCGGTTTGTGGTAGGATACCAGCTGACGAGTTTCATACCATCTCGTCCAAGCACGCAGCCGGCCGGGCCCCGCGGTCCCGGGCGGCGGGAGGGACTCCCTCCCCGTGTTCGTTCGGCGGCTGTGCCGCCGTTCTCTAAACGAAAAATGGAGGTTTTTTTATGTCCAGACTGACCGTCAAAGACCTGACCCTCGCGGCCCTCATTGCCGCCGTCTACGCCGCGCTCACCGTGGCGCTGCCCATCCCCCAGTACGGGGAGGTACAGCTCCGGGTGGCCGAGGCCATGACTGTGCTCCCCTTTCTCTTCCCGGTGGCCACGCCGGGGCTGTTTGTGGGCTGCGTCATCGCCAACCTGTTCTCCCCCTATGGACTGATAGATGTGGCGGCCGGTTCCGCCGCCACCCTGCTGGCCTGCCTCATGACCCGGCATATGCCCAATCGCTGGCTGGCCTCCCTGCCGCCGGTGGTGTGCAACGCCGCCATTGTGGGCGGGGTGCTGGCCTGGAGTCAGACCGGTCCGGGTCCTGGCTTCGGGGCGGCCTATGGCTGGAACGCCCTCACCGTGGGCGTGGGAGAGCTGCTGGCCTGCGCGGTGCTGGGTCAGCTGCTGCTGTCCGCCCTGCCCAGGGTGTCCGCCCTGCGGCCCTTTATCCCGGACAACCGCCTGCCCCAGACGCGGTAAAGAGCGCCTCCCCCGGATGAGAGACCATCCGGGGGAGATTTCTTATGGGGCGGAGGAACAATCGGAAAACCTGCGCCAGAGCGCTTGACAAAGGGGAAAAATAGAGGCATACTATAGACACCCCACCCCAGGGGGGTGTCTATAAGGCGCCGGGGGCGGGGAAACGCTCCCCTGTACGCGCCCCGGACGGCCGGAGGCGCCGGGGGAGAGAAATGAGGTGAATGCGTGAAGCAGAAATTCGAGATAACGGGCATGACCTGTTCGGCCTGCTCGGCCCATGTGGAAAAAGCGGTCAATCAGCTGCAAGGGGTGGAAAAGGCGGAGGTCAGCCTGATGACCAACTCCATGGCGGTGCAGTATGATGAGCGCGTCCTGTCCGCCCAGGACATCATCCAGGCGGTGACCGGCGCGGGCTATGGGGCCGCCCTGCCCGGAAAGCGGGGGGCGGCCGGAGCGGAGAAGCGGCGGGACGCCGCCATGGAGGAGGAGCTGGCCTCTATGAGGCGCCGGGTGATTGGCTCCTTCCTCTTTCTCATCCCGCTGTTCTATATCTCCATGGGGCATATGATGGGCGCGCCGCTGCCGGGTTTTCTGACCGGGCTGGAGAATGCGGTGGCCTTCGGGCTGACCCAGCTGCTGCTCACCCTGCCTATCCTGTATCTCAACGACAGGTACTATAAGGTGGGCTTTAAGACCCTGTGGCACCGCGCCCCCAATATGGACAGCCTTATCGCCGTGGGCTCCGCCGCCGCCGTGGTCTACGGGGTATTTGCCATCTATCAGATGGGGTACGGCCTGGGGCACGGGGATTTGGAGCGGACGGCCAGATACCACATGGACCTGTACTTTGAGTCCGCGGGCATGATTTTGACCCTGATCACCCTGGGGAAGTTCCTGGAGACCCGCTCCAAGGGCAAGACCTCCCAGGCCATCACCCGGCTGATGGACCTGGCCCCCAAGACGGCCAGCGTCCTCCGGGAGGGGGGCGAGGTGGAAATTCCCGTGGAGGAGGTCCGGGTGGGCGACCGGGTGGTGGTCCGGCCGGGGCAGTCCATCCCGGTGGACGGCGTGATTTTGGAGGGGCAGTCCGCGGTGGATGAGAGCGCCCTGACCGGGGAGTCCCTGCCTGTGGACAAGGCCGTGGGGGACAAGGTGGCCGCCGCCTCCATCAACCGCTCGGGCTATTTCGTCCTGGAGGCCAGCCGGGTGGGGGAGGATACCACCCTGGCCCAGATGATTCGCCTGGTGGAGGAGGCCGCCGCCTCCAAGGCCCCCATCGCCAAGCTGGCCGACCGGGTGGCCGGCGTCTTTGTGCCGGTGGTGATGCTCATCGCCGCCCTCACCGCCGCCGTGTGGCTGATTGCCACCGGGGGCGATGTCACCCGCGCCCTCACCGGGGGCGTGGCCGTGCTGGTCATTTCCTGCCCCTGTGCCCTGGGACTGGCCACCCCGGTGGCCATCATGGTGGGCACCGGCAAGGGCGCGGAAAACGGGGTGCTCATCAAATCCGCCCAGGCGCTGGAGACCCTGCACACCATCAATACCGTGGTGCTGGACAAGACGGGCACCCTGACCCAGGGCCGTCCGGTGGTCACTGATGTGATTCCGGCGGACGGCATGGAGGAGGACGGCCTGCTCACCCTGGCGGCCTGCCTGGAGAGCCCCTCGGAGCACCCGCTGGCCGCCGCCATTGTGGAGCAGAGCCGGGCGCGGGGCCTGAGCGCCGTCCCGGTGGAGGAGTTTGAGGCCGTCCACGGCCGCGGTGTGCGGGCTAAACTCAGGGGGCGGAGCTTTTTGGGGGGCAACCTGGCCATGATGGAGCAGGCGGGGGTGGAGCTGGGTGAGTTTCCAGCCCGGGCCGACGCCCTGGCCGCCCAGGGCAAGACCCCCCTGTACTTTGCTGATGAAACGCGGGTGCTGGGCCTGGTCGCCGTGGCCGACACCCCGAAGCCCACCAGCGCGGAAGCGGTGGCCGCGCTGAAGCAGCTTGGCCTGGAGGTGGTCATGCTCACCGGCGACAACCAGCGCACCGCCGACGCCATCGGCAAAGAGCTGGGCGTCACCCAGGTCATGGCCCAGGTGCTCCCCCAGGACAAGGAGCGGAAGGTGAAGGAGCTCCAGGACCAGGGCAAGCGGGTGGCCATGGTGGGGGACGGCATCAACGACGCCCCCGCTCT
>CASECK010000020.1 GCA_949286295.1 uncultured bacterium
GCGGGAGTCCACGGGGGCCAGATTGTGGCCTGCGGCACGCCGGAGGAGGTCATGGCCTGTGAAAACTCCCTCACCGCCGACTACCTCACCGGGCGCAGGAAGATTCCCGTCCCCGCGCAGCGGCGACAGGGCAACGGGGCCTATCTGAAGGTGTTCGGCGCCGCGGAGCACAACCTGCGGCACATCGACGTGGCCTTTCCCCTGGGGACCTTCACCTGCGTCACCGGGGTGTCGGGCAGCGGGAAGTCCTCGCTGGTCAACGAGATACTGTTCAAGAAGCTGGGGGCCGACCTGAACCGCACCAAGACCCGGGCGGGCAAGCATGACCGCATCGAGGGGGAGGAGTTTCTGGACAAGGTCATCGACATCGACCAGTCCCCCATCGGCCGCACCCCCCGCTCCAACCCGGCCACCTACACGGGACTGTTCAACGACATCCGGGACCTGTTCGCCTCCACCCCCGACGCCAAGAGCCGGGGCTATGGGCCGGGCCGGTTTTCCTTCAACACCCGGGGCGGCCGGTGCGAGGCCTGCGCCGGGGACGGGCTGCTGAAGATTGAGATGCACTTTCTGCCCGATATCTATGTGCCCTGCGAGGTGTGCAAGGGCAAGCGCTACAACCGGGAGACCCTGGAGGTGCGTTATAAGGGGAAGAACATCTACGAGGTGCTGGAGATGACGGTGGATGAGGCCCTGCCCTTCTTTGAGAATCTGCCCCGCATCTACAACCGCCTGAAGACCCTGGAGGAGGTGGGGCTGGGCTATGTGAAGCTGGGCCAGCCCTCCACCGAGCTGTCCGGCGGCGAGGCCCAGCGGGTGAAGCTGGCCACCGAGCTGTCCAAGCGCTCCACCGGAAAGACCATCTATATTTTGGACGAGCCCACCACCGGCCTGCACAGCTACGATGTCCACCGGCTCATCGACGTGCTCCAGAAGCTGGTGGACGCGGGCAACACCGTGGTGGTCATCGAGCACAATCTGGACGTCATCAAGACCGCCGACCACGTGATTGACCTGGGTCCCGAGGGGGGCGACGGCGGCGGAGCCATCGTGGCCACGGGGACGCCGGAAGAGGTGGCGGCGTGTCCGGAGAGCTACACCGGGCAATATCTGAAGAAGCTGCTGGGGACGGCGGGGTGACCTGCCGCCGGGGGACCGGGGGGCGTCTCAGGAAACTGTTAAAAAATCGGCTCTGGGGCATCTTTTGCTTGCCAAACCGGGTGGGATTGGGTAAGATAGGGCTGAATGTCCGCCCGGTCCGGGTCCGGACAGGGAAAATACAGAACACCGAGGTGCTCCATGGATTTGTTTGAGTTCTTGACCGACACCACCATCGGCAAATGCGTTTTCACCATGCTGGTGTCCATGGTCCCCATCATCGAGCTGCGGGGCGGCCTGCCCTTCGGGGTGGCCTTGGGCCTGCCCTACTACCTGGCCTTCCCGGCGGCGGTGATTGGCAATCTCATCCCCGCCCCCTTCATCATCGTCTACATCCGGCGGGTGTTTGAGCTGATGCGCCGCTATATGCCCCGGCTCAACGGCCTGGTGGACCGGCTGGAGGAGAAGGCCCACCTGAAAAGCCAGGCGGTGCAGAAGTACCAGTACCTGGGACTGTGGATTTTTGTGGCCATCCCCCTGCCCGGCACCGGGGCCTGGACGGGCTCGCTGGTGGCGGCGGTGCTGGGGATGCGGCTGAGCCGGGCGTTCCCCGCCGTTATCATGGGGGTGCTCACCGCCGGGTGCATCATGCTGGCCCTGACCCACGTGGGCATCAACCTGTTTGCCGGCGCGGTGTGACGCCCGCCGCCCCCGGGGCATAGGATGGCCCGGAGGTATTGCCCCGTGGAGGTATTTTGGGACGCGGCGCTGGCCTTTGTCTGCGTGCTGGGACTGGCCTTTGGCGCCTGGTGGCTGTTTGGGCTGCTGCTGCGGCCGCTGCCCGGCTGCGGCGCGGCCATCCTGATTCCCGGCCGGGGAGAGGGGGAGCGGCTGGAGCAGCTGGTGCGGGCGGTGATATGGCTGCGGGGGATGGGGCTGGTGAAAAGTCCTGTCCTGATTGCGGATGTGAGCCTGTCCCCGGCGGGGCGGGAGCTGGCCCTGCGGCTGGCGGCCCGGTGGCCGGGGGTAGTGGTGTGGCCGGCGGGAGAGCTGGAGGACTGCCTGGGGCAGCTGTGAGCGCCCGGCCGGAGGCGGAAAACAGCCGGATAGTACGGAAGGGGAGATGGTATCCATGGCAGAGCAGGAGCTGGAACTGCTGGAGGGCACCGTCTCCTCTCTTATTTATCACAACGAGGAGAACGGCTATGTCATCCTCCGCCTGGACGTCCACGGGGAGGAGGTGACGGTGGTGGGGACCATGCCTGGGGTGGCCCCGGGAGAGTATCTCACCGTCCGGGGGCGCTGGACGCGCCACCCCGCCTACGGACCCCAGATGCGGGCCGAGGTGGTGGAGCGGCGGCTGCCCCAGAGCATGAAGGAGATTTTTCACTACCTGTCCTCCGGGGCGGTGAAGGGGGTGGGCAAGGCCACCGCCCGCCGGATTATGGAGGAGTTTGGGGAGCAGGCCCTGGCGGTCATCGAGGAGAATCCGGAGCAGCTGACCAGAATCAGGGGCATCACCAGCCGCCGGGCCATGCAGATTGGCGAGATGTTCCGCCAGCAGATGGGGTCAAGGCGGCTGATGGAGTTTCTCAGCGAGCACCGCCTGCCCCTGGAGCTGGCGGCCCCGCTGCGCCGGGCCTATGGGGACGCGGCGCTGGAGGCCGTCAAGGCCGACCCCTATCTGCTGGCCGGCGGGGAGTTCCGGCTGGAGTTCTCCCAGGCCGACGGGCTGGCCCTGTCCCTGGGGGTGGGCCATGAGGACCCGCTGCGGCTGGAGGCGGGCCTCATCTTTGAGATGGAACACAACAATTTCAACAACGGACATACCTTCCTCCCCCGGCGCAAGCTGGTGGAGGCCGCCGGAATGCTGCTGGAGGTGTCCGGCGAGCTGCTGGAGGAGCGGCTGGACGCCCTGATTGGCCGGGGGGAGGCGGAGAACGAGCAGGTGGCGGGCCAGGACGCGGTATATCTGCCCCCGCTCTACGACGCGGAGTCCTTCATCGCCCAGCGGGTGCTGGAGATGAGCCGGGCGCAGCTGCTGCCCCCGGAGGGGCTGGAGGGGCTCATCCGCCGCATCGAGCGGGAGCAGGGCATCACGTACGCCCCTCAGCAGCGGCAGGCGGTGGAGCTGGCCGCCCGGCGGCAGGTGATGCTGCTCACCGGCGGGCCGGGCACCGGCAAGACCACCTGCCTGCGGGGGGTGCTGGCCCTGTTTGAGGCCATGGGGCTGGAGACCGCCCTGGCCGCCCCCACCGGCCGGGCGGCCAAGCGGCTGGGGGAGCTGTGTGCCACCGAGGCCTGCACCATCCACCGGCTGCTGGAGACGGGGTTCGACCCCCGGTCGGGCCGGTTGGTGTTCACCAAGCATTCCGGCGACCCCCTGAAGGCGGAGGCGGTCATTGTGGACGAGACCTCCATGGTGGACGTGCCGTTAATGGCCGCTCTGCTGGACGCCATGGAGGACGGCTGCCGGCTGGTGCTGGTGGGCGACCCGGACCAGCTGCCCTCGGTGGGACCGGGCAATCTGTTCTCCGACCTGATTCGCAGCCGGGTGGTGCCCACCGTCCGGCTGACGGAGATATTCCGCCAGGCGGCCCAGAGCGCCATTGTCCGCAACGCCCATCTGATCGACCGGGGGGAGCTGCCCGACCTGCGGCGCAACGGCGGGGATTTCTTTTTCCTCTCCCGGCGGGACGGGTCCTCCGCCCTGGAGACCATTGTGGACCTGTGCCGCCGCCGGCTGCCCGAGCGGCTGGGCATCCCGGTGGACCAGATTCAGGTCCTCTCCCCCACCCGGCGGCGGAGCACCGGGACCCGGGCGCTCAACCAGGCCCTCCAGCAGGCCCTCAATCCGCCCCGGGAGGACAAGGGGGAGCGGCGCTTCGGCGACTGGGTATTCCGGGCGGGGGACCGGGTGATGCAGGTGCGCAACAACTATGACATCCTCTGGCGGGAGGAGGGAGGGGCCAGCTCTGGAATGGGGATATTCAACGGGGACGTGGGCGTCATCCGCTCCATTCAGGGGGAGAGCGTCACCGTGGAGTTCGACGGCAAGGTGGTGGAGTATTCCCCGGATATGCTGGGGGAGCTGGAACCCGCGTTCGCCGTGACGGTGCACAAGGCCCAGGGCAGCGAGTACCGGGCGGTGATTCTGGCCGCTCTGGACGGCGCGCCCATGCTGCTCACCCGGGGGGTGCTGTATACCGCCGTCACCCGGGCCAGAGAGCTGTTTATCATCGTGGGCGACCAGGAGGTGGTGGCCCGGATGGTGGCAAACGACCGGCAGACCCGGCGCTACTCCGGCCTGCGGGCCAGGCTGGTCCGGGAGGGAGAGACGGAGCAATGAGAAGGAGACGTGAAGCATGACGGACCGGGAACTGGTGGATTTGGGCATCGCGATGCAGGAGAAGGCCTACGCGCCCTACTCCCGCTTCCCCGTGGGGGCCGCCCTGCTGTGCGGGGACGGGCGGGTGTTCACCGGCTGCAATGTGGAGAGCGCCGCCTACGGCTGCACCCTCTGCGCCGAGCGGACCGCCCTGGTCAAAGC
>CASECK010000021.1 GCA_949286295.1 uncultured bacterium
TCCAGGGTGCGCTTCATCACCTTCTGATACTCCCGCCGGTCGGCCTGGGCCCGGAGGGACCAGACGGCGGGGCCCTTGCTGCGGTTGAGCAGCCGGTACTGGATGCAGGCCTTGTCCGCGGCCCGGCCCATCTCCCCGCCCAGGGCGTCCAGCTCCCGGACCAGGTGGCCCTTGCCGGTGCCGCCGATGGCCGGGTTGCAGGGCATATTGCCCACCGCGTCCAGGTTGATGGTGAAGCATACCGTGCGCAGCCCCATCCGGGCGGCGGCCAGAGCGGCCTCGATGCCCGCGTGGCCCGCGCCGATGACGGCGATGTCAAATTGTCCGGCGTGATAGGTGGTCATGGCAAACGGTCCTTTATCTGCAAATTCGCAGGTTATTCTATCACGGTTTGGCGATTGCGGCAAGGGGCCGGGTGTGATATGATAGAGCAGACGGGGGGGAGAGCGATGAAACATACCGGTACCCAGGAGAAAAACTACCGGCCCGGGAGGGACCACGAGGCGTTTATGCGGCAGGCCCTGGAGCTGGCGGCGCAGGCCGCCCGGGACGGGGACGTGCCCGTGGGCTGCGTCATCGTCCGGGACGGAGAGGTGGTCGGCCGGGGCCGCAACCGCCGGGAGGCGGCGGGGGACGCCACCGCCCACGCGGAGGTGGAGGCCATCCGGCAGGCCTGCGCCCGGCTGGGCAGCTGGCGGCTGCACGGCTGCGTGCTCTACGTGACCCTGGAGCCCTGCCCCATGTGCGCCGGGGCCATTATCAACGCCCGAATCGAAGAGATTCACTATGGGGCGCGGGAGGAGAAATCGGGCTGCTGCGGCTCGGTGCTCAACCTGTTTGAGGAGCGCTTCAACCACCACCCCCGGCTCTACCGGGGCCCTCTGGAGGAGGAGTGCCAGGGGACGCTCCAGGAATTTTTTGAGCGGGTGAGGGAAAATTCTTCTTGTCCCAGAAAGATTTAATTCTTTTGTAACAATTGGAGATAACTTTCTTAAAACTTCCCGGTTATACTCATACTCGCAAGGCAAGAACATCTTTTCATTCTATCCTCCAATTTCTTTTGAAAGGCTGACGGGTCGCTCCGCCGGCCTTTCCCCTTTTCAGGCGGAAGCTCGGGCGGCGGCCCGTTTAGGGGGAGGACTTTTTTGAAAAAAGCGGTGGATTTAATCCTTTTGTAACAACTGGGGTTGGATTTGTTAATATCTTTCCGCTATCATAAAATCTGCAAGAGACAGTTCGTTTCATTTTGATCCTCTTTTTCAGCCGGAACCCCCGGGCGCCTTGGAGCGGGCGTCCGGGGGTTCTGGTGTCCGGGGACATGGGAAGAAAAGAAGCCGGGTCCGGGGAATTTCCCCGGACCCGGCCTGGTATAACCGGTCCAATAGCCTGTTTAGCACTTCTCGAAGATGGCGGCCACGCCCATACCGCCGCCGATGCACAGGGTGGCCAGGCCGCGCTTGGCCTCGGGCCGCTTGTGCAGCTCGTGGAGCAGGGTGACGATGATGCGCGCGCCGGAGGCCCCCACCGGGTGGCCCAGGGCGATGGCGCCGCCGTTGACGTTGACCTTGCTCATGTCAAAGTGCAGCTCCCGGGCCACGGCGATGGACTGGGCGGCGAAGGCCTCGTTGGCCTCCACCAGGTCCATATCCTCAATCTTCAGCCCGGCCTTCTCCATGGCCTGGCGGGAGGCGGGCACGGGACCCACGCCCATAATCTTGGGGTCCACACCGCCCTGGCCCCAGGAGACCAGCTTGGCCATGGGCTTCAGGCCGTATTTCTCCACCGCCTGGCCGGAGGCCAGGATGATGGCGGCGGCGCCGTCGTTGATGCCGGAGGCGTTGGCGGCGGTGACCCGCTGCTCGTGCTTTTTGGTGTCGGCCTGGTGGACCTGGGAGGGCTGGAAGGTGTGGACAATCTGCTCCTCCACCCCGTCAGGACCCACGGGGAAAGCGCCGCGCAGCTTGGAGATGTTCTCGGCGGTGACGCCCTCCCGGGGGAACTCGTCCCGCTTGAATTCCACCATCTGCTTCTTCTGCTTGACCATCACGGGGACGACCTCGTCGTCGAAACGGCCGGAGTCCCGGGCGGCGCAGGCCTTCTGCTGGGAGGAGGCGGCAAACTCGTCCAGCTCCTGGCGGGTGATGCCCCACACGTCGCAGATATTCTCGGCGGTGGTGCCCATGTGGTAGTTGTTATAGGCGTCCCACAGGCCGTCCTTGATCATGGTGTCCACCATCTTGTTGTCCCCCATCCGGGCGCCCCAGCGGGCGGCGGGCAGAGCATAGGGGGCGGCGGACATATTCTCGGTGCCGCCGGCCACGATGATGTCGGCGTCGCCGGTCAGGATGGCCCGGGCGCCCTCGATAACGGACTTCATGCCCGAGCCGCACACCATGCCCACGGTGTAGGTGGGCACGCTCATGGGGATGCCGGCCTTCAGGGCGCACTGGCGGGCCACATTCTGGCCCAGGCCGGCGGTGAGCACGCAGCCGAACATGACCTCGTCCACGGCTTCGGGCTTCACGCCGGCGCGGCTGAGGGCCTCTTTGATGACGGTGGCGCCCAGCTCAGCGGCGGGGACGTCCTTCAGGGACCCGCCGAAGGAGCCGATGGCGGTGCGGCAGCAGTTGACAACATAGACGTCTTTCATATTGCGTTCCTCCATAATTGCGTGGTGGCACCGGCGCCGGCGCCCCGAATTTCCGCTCTTATGAATTCATCATATCAGCCCGAAGGGCAAAAATCAATGAAAATTTCCCGGGAGGACAAGATTTGCCTCCTTTTGGCGTGAAAAGTTCAATTTAACCGTTGAACCTTCCCATCCCCCGCTCCAGCCCCTCAGCCAGGATGCACTCCACCGCGTCGGCCGCCCGCTTCACCGCGGCGCCGATGGCCGTTCTGTCCTCGCCGGTGAATTTGCCCAGCACCCAGTCGGCCAGGTCCCAGTCCGGATGGGGCTTCTCCCCCACCCCCACCCGCAGCCGGGGGAACTGGTCGGTGCCCAGGTGCTGGATGATGTTTTTCAAGCCGTTGTGCCCCCCGGCGGAGCCCTTTGGGCGGATGCGCAGCCGGCCCACGGGCAGGGCCGTGTCGTCGGACACCACCAGGATGCGCTCCGGCGGGACCTTGTAAAAATCCGCCGCCTGGCGCACCGCCTGGCCGGACAGATTCATATAGGTGATGGGCTTCATCACCAGCGCCTTTTCCCCGGAAATGGTCATGGTGTTGGTCAGGGCCTGGAACTTCAGCCGCTGAATGGGCTTGTTCTGCCGCCCGGCCACCTCGTCCATCACCTGAAAGCCCACGTTGTGGCGGGTGTCCTCGTACTGCTCCCCGGGGTTGCCCAGGCCCACCAGCAGCCAGCGCACGCCGCCGTCATTGCTTAAAAACATGGAAGCTCCCCCTTTTTTGCAGCAAACGGGGCGGGCTTGCGCCCGCCCCGCCGCCAATCAGGATGGTCTGGCCTCCCCGCCGGCGGACCGGAGGGCGAGGCGGCGCGCCGGCCTGTGCCGGAGCGCTTACAGGAACAGAGGAGACACGGAGGTCTCCATATAGATGTGGCTGATGGCCTCAGCGAACATATGGGCCACGGAGATGTACTTGATTTTCTCGCACTGGACGCCCTCCCGGGGGGGGATGGTGTTCAGGAACATGACCTCGTTCAGGACGCTGTCGGTGATGCGCTGGACGGCGGGGCCGGAGAGCACGCCGTGGGAGGCGCAGGCGGTGACGTCCCGGGCGCCGCCAATCTCCACCAGGGCCTTGGCGGCGTGGCACAGGGAGCCGCCGGTATCCACCATGTCGTCCAGAAGGATAACGTGCTTGTCCCGCACGTCGCCGATGATGTTCATGACCTCGGAGGTCTTGGCCTTCTGCCGGCGTTTGTCCACGATGGCCAGGGGGATTTTCAGCTTCTGGGCGAAGGCCCGGGCCCGGGCCACGGACCCCACGTCGGGGGAGACCACCATGGTGTCGTCGCGCACATCCTTGAACTTGCGGGCGAAATGGTCTACAAAGATGGGGGAACCCAGCAGGTTGTCCACGGGGATGTCAAAAAAGCCCTGAATCTGGTTGGCGTGCAGGTCCATGGTCAGCACCCGGTCGGCGCCGGCGGTGGTGATCAGGTTGGCCACCAGCTTGGCGGAGATGGGGTCCCGGGGTTTGGTCTTGCGGTCCTGGCGGGCATAGCCGAAATAGGGGATGACGGCGGTGATGCGCCCGGCGGAGGCCCGCTTCAGCGCGTCAATCATGATGAGCAGCTCCATCAGGGAGTCGTTGACGGTGCCGGGCTTGCCCTCCTTGGTGAAGGAGCAGGTGGACTGTACCACAAACACGTCCGAGCCGCGGACGGTCTCATAGATGGAGGCGAAATTCTCTCCATCGGAGAAGCTGCCCACCTCGCAGTTGCCCAGGGGGATGCCCAGCTCCATACAGATGTCCTTGGCCAGCTTGGGGTTGGAGTTGCCGGTGAAAACCTTGATGTCCTTCCCGTGTGCGATCATAAGTCGTTTCCTCCCAATCCATTCCGCCCGGTCCGCTGCGCCGGGCTGTTCTGATGTATCTATCTGCTGTGAGGCGGACCTCACCAACTTACTGTTTGCTCTTTTTCTCCCGGTTGGCGGCGGCCCAGCCCTCCTTGTTGCTCTGGCGGGAGCGGCCGATGGCCAGGGCGCCGTCGGGCACGTCGCCGGTGACGGTGGTGCCGGCGGCGATGTAGGCGCCGTCCCCCACGCGAACCGGGGAGACCAGGTTTGTGTTGCAGCCCACGAACACGCCGCTGCCGATGGTGGAGCGGTACTTGTGGAAGCCGTCATAGTTGCAGGTGATGGTGCCGCAGCCGAAATTGCACCCGTCCCCCACGTCGGTGTCCCCCACATACGTCAGGTGAGCCATCTTGGTGCCCTTGCCCAGCGTGCAATTTTTCAGCTGGACAAAGGCGCCGATTTTCGACCCCTCCCCCACCGTGCAGTGGGGCCGGATATGGGTGTAGGGACCGATTTGGCAGTCCTTTTCGATTACGCTTTCCTCGCACTGGGAGGCGTTGATGACACAGCCGTCGCCCACCTGGCAGCCGGTGAGCATCACGTCCGGGCCGAGCTGGCACCCCTCCCCCACCCGGGTCTCCCCCCGGAGGATGGTGCCGGGCAGAAGCAGGGTCCCCCGGCCGACGGTGACCTGGGGTTCCACATAGACGGCGGCGGGGTCCAGCATCTCCACGCCGGAGCGCAGCAGCTCTTCCCGCTTGGCCTGAAGGGCGGCGGAGTGGTCGTTCATGGGAAATTCCTCCTCTTTGACAGGGGGGCCGGACGGCCCGTCCCCGAACATTATAGCATATTATCAGACTTTTTTTCCGGTGACAAGGAAATTTTTTCGAAAAAAGCAAGAAAGGCGGATTTTTGTAAAAAACAGGGAAGAAGCGGCAAAAACCGCCCCACCCTGTGGCAAACAGACCAAGGGAGAGGCGGCGCGGGTCATGTGGCGGCGGGTAGGGGCAGCACGCCCAGCCGCTCCCGCAGGCGGGAGGGGCGGCAGACGCGGGTCAGCTCCAGGGTGGCGCACACGGTATCCACCAGGTCCACCAGCCAGGCCTCCAGCGAGCGGGGCAGAGCGCCGCCCAGAGGCCACATATGGGACAGGATGATGTTGCGCTCCTTGTCGGACAGGTCGGTGACCTGGGCGGCGTTCCGGGCAGCGGCCCGGGGGTGGTCCAGGCACTGATTGCCCGGGTGGGCGGACCGGTCCCGGGAGTCATAGAGATACAGGTCGTGGAGCAGCCCGCCCCGGGCGGCGGCGTAGGCGTCCAGCCGCAGCAGCCGGGCCAGCCGGTAGGAGCTGAAGGCCACGAACAGGCTGTGGTCTAAGGTGGTGACCGGGCCGTGGTGTTTCCACCGGCCCATCATCCGGACCTGGTGGGACTCCAGCAGCTCTCTGGTCAGGGCGACAAATTCCTCTTCCCGAAGGTTACGGGCCATGGGACTCTCCTCCTTCCCCGCCCCCGGCCTGGGGGCGGCTTTCACAGTGGATGGTAGCACAGGGGCCGGCGGTTGTCACGGGCCAAATTCTTCCGCTCCCCGCCGGACGGGGCGCGGTCAGCGGATGTGCCCGCTGCCCCGGACGATGTATTTATAGGAGCACAGCTCCCGGAGCCCCAGAGGACCCCTGGCGTGGAGCTTCTGGGTGGAGATGCCCATCTCGCAGCCCAGGCCGAACTCCCCGCCGTCGGTAAAGCGGGTGGAGGCGTTCCAGTACACGGCGGCGGAGTCCACCTCCCGGGTGAAGCGGCTGGCGGCGGCGGGGTCGGCGGCCACGATACAGTCGCTGTGGTGGGTGGAGTGGGCGGCGATGTGGGCGATGGCCTGCTCCAGGCTGTCCACCACCCCCACGGCCAGTACGTAGTCCAGAAACTCCGTGTCAAAGTCCTCTGAAGCGGCGGGGACGCCGTCGATAATCTGCCCGGCGGCCTGGTCCAGCCGCAGCTGCACCGGGGGGCCGCCCCAGTGGGACAGCCGCTGCTTCAGCCGCGGCAGGAACTGCCCGGCCACCTCCCGGTGGACCAGGCACACCTCGGCGGCGTTGCACACCGAGGGGCGGGAGCATTTGGCGTTCTGGACGATGTCCAGGGCCATATCCAGGTCGGCGGAGCGGTCCACATAGATGTGGCAGATGCCGGTGCCCGTCTCCAGCACGGGGACGGCGGCGTGGTCCACACAGGCCCGGAAGAGGCCCGCGCCCCCCCGGGGGATGAGCAGGTCCACATAGCCCCGGGCGGCCATCAGCTCGTTGGCCGACTGGCGGCTGGTGTCCTCCACCAGGCCCAGGGCCTGGGGGGGCAGCCCGGCGGCGGCCAGCCCCTGGTGCAGGGCGTCCACGATGGCGGCGGCGGAGCGGTGGGCCTCCTTCCCGCTGCGCAGGATGCAGGCAGAGCCGGCCTTCAGGGCCAGCACGGCGGCGTCGGAGGTGACGTTGGGGCGGCTTTCATAGATGATGGCGATGACCCCCAGGGGCACCGCGGTCTTTTCGATGACCAGGCCGCCGGGCCGCTCCACCCGGTCCAGGACAGCGCCCACCGGGTCGGGCAGGGCGGCCACCTCCCGAATACCCTGGGCCATACCGGCGATGCGGCCCTCGTCCAGGGCCAACCGGTCCAGCATCACCTCGGAGATACTCCCCCGGGCGGCCTCCAGGTCCAGGGCGTTGGCGGCCAGGATGTCCCCCCGGCGCTGCTCCAGCGCATCGGCCATGGCCAGCAGGGCCTGGTTCTTGGTATCGGTCCCGGCCAGGGCCATGGCGGTCTTGGCCTGCCGGGCCTGAAGAAGCAGCTGCTGTGTCGTCATAGCAATTCCTCGCTTCCCGATGGAATGTGGCGGGCGTCAGTACCCCAGGTCCTGGTCGATGAGGACCACTTCCATCTGAATATCGTGCATACATTTCAAATAGAGCATCAGCCCGTTGCAGATGCGCTGGGGGCTGGCGCAGTTGGCGCAGCGGCCGGTGAAGGCGCAGGGCGTATTCAGCCCCAGCCGCCGGGCGTTTTTGGGGGCGGCCACAGACCTGACCCGCTGGACGGCCTGCTCCAGATTATCCGTGAGCTTGTTGCGCCCCAGCACAAAGTAGACCTTCCGGTGGCCGAACAGGGAGCCGGCCACCCGGTTGCCCGTGCTGTCCAGATTTACCAGCTCCCCCTGCATGGTGGCGGCGTTGGCCGAGGTGAGGAACACGTCGGTGAGCAGGCATTCCCGGGCGGTGTCCAGAAAGTCCTGGTCCGGCCGGGGGTGCTGGGGGTCCGTCACCTGGTTGTGGGCGCGCAGGGCCTCGAAGAGTCCCATGTCCACTAAGGTCATGGAATCGCCAAAGCCCACGGTGGTCCCGCGAATCTGAGCGCACAGATACTCCCGGGCCTCCTGGGCGCAGGGGGAGACGTGGACCGCATAGCCGTTGCGGGCGAAGGCCCGGGCCGCGGCCTGCAGGTCGAAGGGCTGAGCGGCGGCGTGCTGTTCCATAAAAGCGGCCTCCTCTCCGGCGCGGGCCTCAGCGGCGGCCCACGAAGCGGGTGCCCACGGCGTTCCCCTGCGCGATGTCGTACAGCCGCTCAGGGTGCTCGCCGTTGGTGATAACCATGTCACAGCCCTGGGCGGTGACCATTTTGGCGGCCCTCAGCTTGGTGGCCATGCCGCCGGTGGCCAGCTCGCTGCCCTTGCCCCCGGCCAGGGCCTCAATCTGGGGGGTGACCTCCTCCACCGTGGGGATAAGGGCGGCCTTGGGGTCCTGCCGGGGGTCGGCGGTATACAGCCCCTCGATGTCGGACAGCAGGACCAGCAGCTGGGCCTTCACCGCGCAGGCCACGATGGCCCCCAGGGTGTCGTTGTCCCCCACCTTAATCTCGTCGGTGGCCACGGAGTCGTTCTCGTTGATGACGGGCAGGGCCCCCAGCTCCAGCAGCCGGGCCATGGTGTTTTCAAAGTTCTGCCGCCGGGTGGGGTCCTTCACGTCCTCGCTGGTCAGCAGAATCTGGGCCACGGTGTGGTTGTACTGGGAGAAGAGCCGGTCGTAGGTGTACATCAGCTCGCACTGCCCCACCGCGGCGGCGGCCTGCTTGGTGGGGATGTCGGAGGGCCGGCCGGGCAGGTTCAGCTTGCCGACCCCCATGCCGATGGCCCCCGAGGAGATGAGAATCACCTGGTGGCCGGCGTTTTTCAAATCGGAGAGCACTTTCACCAGCTCTTCCACGTGGCGGATGTTCAGCCGGCCGGTGGAGTGGGCCAGGGTGGACGTGCCGACTTTTACTGCGATTCGCATATGGTTTATTCCCCTTTCCTGGTCGCGGGTCGCGGAAGGCGCGATAGCGGTTATTTCAACGCCAGCGTCTTTTCATAGGCGGCGGCCACCGCCTCCATGGCTGCCCCCCGGAAGCCCCGGGCCTCTAAGGCGCGGACCCCCTGGATGGTGGTCCCGCCGGGGGAGCACACTGCGTCCTTCAGCGCGCCTGGGTGGGCGCCGCTGTCCAGCACCATCTGGGCGGCCCCCGCCGTCATCTGGGCGGCATAGCGCAGGGCCTTGTCCCGGGGCAGGCCGCAGGCCACCCCCCCGTCGGCCAGGGCCTCGATGAACAGATAGGCGAAGGCCGGCCCGCAGCCGGACACGGCGCTGGCCGCATCCATCAGCCCCTCCTCCACCTGGTCCACCAGCCCCGCCGGGGCCATGAGGGAGGCAAAGGCGTCCAGCTCCTCCTGGGTGACGTCCAGACCGCAGTACTGCACCACGCCCGCCCCCAGGGCGCTGGGGGTGTTGGGCATCATGCGGATGACGGGGCAGCT
>CASECK010000022.1 GCA_949286295.1 uncultured bacterium
GCATTGCCCTATGGGAACAACGCCCAGAAGCCAACCTATGTGAATACAGTGTGGGGATACGGCTACAAATGGGGCAGCTGAGCGGCCCGGTGGGCGGAGATTTGGCGCGGATAGGAGGTGAGGCCCATGGCAAAAAACGCACAACTGCACGACAAGGTCAAGATACGGGGCATCCGCCGCCGCTGGCTGCTCAACAGCGTGGGCATCGTGGCCCTGATTGTGGTGCTGGCGGTGGGCGCCTTCGCCGCCTCACTGGTGAATTACTATTACAGCGCCACCGCCGACGACTTAGAGAAGATGGCCAGCTCCACGGCGAATGGGTTTCGCCTTTACACCCGTTCCAATTACCGGGCCGCCGCCCAGCAGACGGTGAACAACTACGAGGAGAAAAACCGCCTGGAGCTGCAATTTCTGGACACCTCCGGGGCGGTGCTCTATTCGGGCAACGATTTGACCGCCGGCTCCACGCCGGGCACGCCGGACATTCAGGAGGCGCTGGAGCTGCGCAGCGCCAGGTCCTGGCAAGGGAAAGACCCTTCCACCGGCGAGCGCATTCTGGCCGCCTCCTGCCCGGTCATTTACCAGGGAGAGCCGGTGGGGGTCATCCGCTATGTCACCTCCCTGTCCGGCATCGACCGGCAGTTTGTCTTCTCCCTGGCGGCCATCGCGGCCATCGCCTTGGGAATCTTCAGCATGGTCTACTTCTCCAACCTGTATTTTGTGCGCTCCATTGTGGAGCCGCTGGTGGGCATTACCGAGATTACCCGGGTGATTGCCGACGGCAGCTACGGCGTGCAGATTGAGAAGAAGTACGACGACGAGATTGGGGAACTCACCGACGCCATCAACGATATGTCCCTGAAAATCCGCCAGTCGGAGAAGACCCAGTCGGAGTTCATCTCCTCGGTCTCCCACGAGCTGCGCACCCCTCTCACCGCCATCAACGGCTGGGCCGAGACCCTCCAGAGCGGCGAGATTACCGACCCGGAGGATATGCGCAAGGGGATGGACGTGATCATCTCCGAGGCCAGGCGGCTGACCAACATGGTGGAGGAGCTGCTGGAGTTCTCCCGCATCGAGGACGGGCGGTTCACCCTGTCGGTGGAGCCCCTGGACCTGAAAGCGGAGCTGGAGGACGCGGTATACACCTACACGGAGTTTTTCCGCCGGGAGGGCATCACCCTGGAGTATGTGGACTGCCCGGAGCAGGCCATCCCCATCTCCGGTGACCCGGAGCGGCTGCGCCAGGTGTTCTGCAATCTGCTGGACAACGCCGCCAAGCACGGCGGGGCGGGGAAGCGCATTGTAGCGGCCATCCGCCGGGAGGGGGACGAGGCGGTCATCACCATCCGGGATTACGGGCCCGGCGTGCCGCCGGAGGAGCTGCCGTTCCTGAAGAACAAGTTCTACAAGGGCAGTTCCAAAGCCCGGGGCTCTGGAATCGGCCTTGCGGTGTGCGAGGAGATTGTGACCCGCCACGAGGGCCGCATGGAGGTGGATAACGCCCCCGGCGGCGGCTTTGTGGTGACCATCCGCCTGCCTGTGGAGGAACAATAGAACTTTCGTTCTAATTATCCTTGCCATTTGGAAGGATTTCTGATATGATTCGGTCTGACAGACAACAAGGAGTACCCAATCTCATGGAAGAAAAGAGACAACAAGACGCGGCCTGCGCCGCCCGCTCCGGCGGAGCGGGGTTCAAGACCATGTGCGGGGGGCAGGCGCTGATTGAGGGCATCATGATGCGCGGCCCCAAAAAACAGTCCATCGTGGTGCGCAGGCCGGACGGGGCGCTGGAGATTCAGGAGAAGTCTCTTACGCCGGTGAAGGAGCGCTGGCCCATTCTGGGCCTGCCCCTGCTGCGGGGGGTGGCCGCCTTTGGCAGCTCCCTGTATAACGGCGTCACCGCCCTGATGTTCTCCGCGCAGTTTTTCCCGGAGGAGGGGCAGGAGGAGGAGCCGTCCAAGTTAGAGCGCTGGCTGGAGCAGCGCCTTGGCAGCGAGCGGGCCGCGGCCTTCTTTACCACGCTGGCGGTGGTGCTGGGGGTGGCCGTCTCCATCGGTCTTTTTTTCCTGCTGCCCACCCTGCTGGGCAGCGCCATTACGGTGCTGACCCCCTCCATGCTGGCCAGGAACCTGGCGGAGAGTATCCTAAAACTGCTGATTTTTGTGGCCTATCTGGCCCTCTGCTCCCGGATGGGGGAGATGAAGCGGGTGTTCGCCTACCACGGGGCGGAGCACAAGACCATCTTTTGTTATGAGGCCGGCCTGCCCCTGTCGGTGGACAATGTGCGCCGCCAGCCCCGGCACCACCCCAGGTGCGGCACCAGCTTTTTGTTTATGGTCATCGCCATCTCCATCGTGGTGTCCACAGTGGTGTTCGCCCTCTGGCCGGTGAGCAACCCCATCCTGCGCTTTTTAGCCCATCTGGCCATGCTGCCTCTGATTGTGGGCATCAGCTATGAAATAAACCGCTGGGCCGGACGGCACGACGGGGCGGTCACCAGGCTGCTGACCGCCCCGGGCCTGTGGCTGCAAAACTTCACCACCTTTGAGCCGGACGATTCCATGATTGAGGTGGGAATCCGCGCGCTGGAGCTGGTGCTGCCCCAGCAGCGGGGAGAGGACGCCTGGTAAAGGAGGGGCGCCCGCCCCGCCTGCGCCGGGACAAAGGCGGGCGGGAGGACCGGACCGGCTGGTCCGCTCAGACACAGAGAGGGGAGCGCATATGGCCACCACCGATAACAACTTATTTCTGGACACCCGGGCCCGCCTGCGCAAGGCCGGGGTGGAGCAGGCCCAGCTGGAGGCCAGGGAGATCAACTGCTGTGCCGCCGACAAGAGCCGGGAGCAGCTTTACCGGGACATGACCCTGTATGTCTCCGCCGAGCTGGAGCGGCGGGTGGAGGAGCTGGTGCGCCGCCGCCTGGCCGGCGAGCCGGTGGCCTATATCATCGGCGAGTGGGAGTTTTACGGCCTGCCCCTGGATATTTCCCGGGATGTGCTCATCCCCCGGACGGACACCGAGCTGCTGGCCGAGCGGGGCATTTTCAAGGCCCGGGAATCCGGCCAGGGCGCCCGGGTGCTGGACCTGTGCGCCGGCAGCGGCTGCGTGGGGCTGGCGGTGGCCGCCAACGCGCCCGACTGCCGGGTGGTGCTGGGGGAGCTGTCCGAGGGGGCGCTGCGGGTGTGCAAGCAGAATGTGCGCCGCAACGGCCT
>CASECK010000023.1 GCA_949286295.1 uncultured bacterium
CCCCATCTCCGCCATCTGGATGACCAGCGCGGTGCCGCCGTAGCTGAAGAAGGGCAGGGAGATGCCGGTGTTTGGAATCAGGTTGGTGACCACGCCGATGTTGAAGAACACCTGGACCGCCAGCAGGGTGATGATGCCCACGATGGTCAGGGTTCCAAACTTATCCCGGGCGTGGAGGGCCAGCCAGTAGCCCCGGAGGATGAGCAGGGCAAACAGCAGCAGAATGAGCAGTCCGCCCAGCAGCCCCAGCTCCTCCACCACGATGGAGAAAATCATGTCGTTCTCCGGCTCGGGGAGGAAATTGTGCTTCTGGACGCTGTTGCCCAGCCCCTTGCCCAGCAGGCCGCCGGAGGCGATGGACAGCAGGGACTGGATGGGCTGAAAGCCGCCGTCCCTGGGGTCCAGCCAGGGGTCCAGCCAGATTTGAATCTTCCGGGTCATATAGTCGGTAAACAGGATGATGACCGTCAGTCCGGCCACCGCCGCCGAGCCCAGGCCGATAAACCAGCCCAGGCTGATGCCCGAGGCGAACAGAACCGCCGCGCCCCCCACCATAATCAGCACGGTGCCCGACATATGGGGTTCCCGAATCACCAGCACGACCATCAGCAGCATCACCGCCCCGTAGGGCACCAGCTCTAAAAAGCCGATTCGCTCGAGGAAATTCAGCGCCCGGCCCCGGAGGGTGCGCTTGCTGAAGGTCTTTTTTCGCTCTGTGTCCCGCTTGGACAGCCGGGCGGCGAAAAAGAGCACGATGGCCACCTTGGCAATCTCCGAGGGCTGATAGGTCGGGCCGGCCACCAGAAACATATACAGCCAGCGCTGCACGCCGTTGATGTTGACCCCCAGGGGGGTGAGCACCAGCACCAGCAGAAAAATGGAGCCGCCCAAAATCAGGGGGGACATCCAGCGCAGGTGCTGATAGTTCAGTCTGGAGACCAGGTACATGATAAAAATGCCCGCCAGGGCGAACTGCGCCTGCTTTTTGAAGTAGAACAGGGGGTCGTGGCCGGTGCTGGAATCGTAATAGGCGGTGGCGTAGGAGGCGGAGAAGAGCATCACCAGGCCGATGCCCGTCAGCAGCAGCACCAGCATCAGAAAGGGCAGGTCCACAGGCCCCCGGGCCAGCTGCTCCTGCATGGTCAAATCTCGTTTTGCTTTTCGGGCCAAGGGCCGCACCCCCTCTCATGGGAGAATGATGTTCCGCCGGCGGGCCGCCTCACATGGGGTAGCGGTCCATGACCCCCAGAAAAGCTATGCCGCACAGGGCCAGGGTCAAGCCGGAGAACACGCAGAACAGCTTGGTCTCGCTCCAGCCGCCCAGCTCCAGATGGTGGTGCAGGGGAGCCATGCGGAAAAAGCGCTTGCCGTGGGTCTTTTTGAAATAGGCCACCTGGATGATGTCAGACAGCACCTCGGCCACATAGACCAGCCCCACAATGGGAATGACCAGCGGGATGTCCAGGGCAATGGCCAGGCCGCACACCATCCCCCCCAAAAACAGCGACCCGGTGTCCCCCATAAACACCTTGGCCGGGTGGAAATTATAGATGAGGAAGGCGGCCAGGGCGCCGGCCACGGCGGCGGCCAGGACGGCCAGGTCCCTCCGGCCAAACCAGGCAGACACCGCCATATAGAACAGCGCCACAGGGATGGTGACCCCGGTGGCCAGGCCGTCGATTCCGTCGGTGAGGTTGACGGCGTTCACCGTCCCCACCATGACGAAGGCGGCAAAGACCATATACACCACCCAGGGCAGGGGGATGACCACATTGAGGAAGGGGAGAAACAGGTTGGGGGTCAGATACCCCTCCCCCCGCATCAGCGCTGTGAAGGCGATGGCCGCCGCCAGCTGCAGCAGAAACTTCTGTCCCGCGGTGAGGCCCTCGTTGGCGTGGTGGCGCAGCTTCTGAAAGTCGTCCACCATGCCGATGCCCCCAAACACCAGGGCGAAGAGGAACACATACACGTGCTTCAGCTCCCCGTGCCGGATTTGTTCCCAGCCCGCCGTGGCCACCGCCACCGCGATGGCCAGGATGAACATCAGCCCGCCCATGGTGGGGGTGCCCTGCTTGGCCATATGCCAGGCCGGGCCGTCCTCCTTGATGGACTGGCCCGCCTTCAGCCGCCGCAGCAGCGGAATCAGAATCTGTCCCGCGATGGCCGCCACTCCGAAGGCCACGATGAAGCTGAGGATGTATGACATGGTGACTCCCTCTTTCTCTTTTGAACACAGGCAGGCGCCGCCGCCCGGCCTGAATATTTGATTATACTATAGCGCCGGGCGCTTTTCCAGTCTGATCTTGCCCGGCTGCGGCCACCCGTTGCCCTGCGGCCGGCTCCTGTCCCCGCCGCTCCCGGAACCAGCGGGCGACAATCTCCCGCTCATCCATGGGGTACTGGATTCCGTTGACCTCCTGATAGGTCTCATGGCCCTTGCCCGCCAGCACAATCACGTCTCCGGCCCGCCCCTGGGCCAGGGCCCAGCCGATGGCCTCCGCCCGGTCCGGCTCCACATGGATGCAGGCCCCCTGGCCCGTCATCCCGGCCAGAATATCGGCGATGATGGCCTCGGGCGGCTCGCTCCTGGGGTTGTCGGAGGTGACCACCGCCACATCCGCCAGCTCCTGGACCACCGCCCCCATCAGCGGGCGCTTGCCCCGGTCCCGGTCGCCCCCGCAGCCAAACAGGCAGATGAGCCGGCCGGCGGTGAAATCCCGGGCGGTCATCAGGATGTTCTCCAGGGCGTTCGGGGTGTGGGCATAGTCGATGAGCACCGTGTAGGCCCGGGGGACGGGCACCACCTCCACCCTGCCCTTCACCCCCCTGACGGAAGGCATGGCCCGGGCCATCTCCTCCAGGGGCAGGCCCAGGGCCAGCCCGGCGGCCATGGCGGCCAGGGCGTTATAGATGGAAAATCCCCCGGGAATGGGCAGATAGACCCGCGCCAGCCGGCCCAGGGTCAAGGCCTCAAACTCCACGTGGCTGGGGAACAGCCGCAGATTCCGGGCGCACAGGTCGGCCCGGGTCTGGTTTTCCGAATAGGTCAGCACAGGGCAGCTCACGCGCTCCCGGTACCAGCGCCCCGCCTCGTCGTCCAGGTTGAGGACCGCCAGGGCGCACTGCGCAAACAGCAGCCCCTTGGCCTCCCGGTAGGCCTCCATGGTGCGGTGGTAGTCCAGGTGGTCCTGGGTCAGGTTGGTGAACACCCCGCACGCGAAGGTCAGCCCCGCCGTCCGGCGCTGGATGAGGGCGTGGGAGGAGACCTCCATCACCACGTGGGTGCAGCCCCCGTCCGCCATCCGGCGCAGCAGGGCCTGCAGCTCGTAGCTGTCCGGCGTGGTCCGGTGGGCGGGCAGCTCCAGCTGCCCCACCATGTTCCGGTTGGTGCCAATCAGCCCCACCCGGGTCCCCAGCGTCCGCTCCAGCAACTGCTTGAGCAGGCTGGTGGTGGTGGTCTTGCCGTTGGTGCCGGTGACGGCCACCAGGGTCATGCCGTCCCCGGGGCGGCCAAACCAGTTGGCGCAGATTAGGCCCAGCGCCAGCCGGGTGTCTCCGGTCAGCAGCCAGGGGCCGGGGCCCTCCGGGGCGGCGGAACAGACCACCGCCGCCGCCCCCCGCTCCAGGGCCTGTGGGATATGGGCGTGGCCGTCGGTTTTCTCACCGGGCAGGGCCACGAACAGGGCGCCGGGCCGGGTGGTCCGGCTGTCCCAGGAGATGGAATTTATTTCCATCTCAAGATTCGCCGCGCCCCCCTCGCGGGGGACGCCGGCCAGCAGGCTGCGCAGGTTCATGGTGTCACCCCTCGAAGGGTGGGTTTCATTCTATCTAAGAGATGCGCTGCGCCGCCGCGCGGCTATTCCAGCTCCACCGCGCCGTCCTCCACCACGTTGAAGAACTGGACGTCCACCACCGTGCCCACGGCGGCCTGCTGGCCGCCTGGGATGCTCTGGCTGTCGGCGGTGGTGGAGTTGCTGTAGTAGACGGACACGCCGCCGGCCCGCATGAAGAATCCCGCGCTCTCCAGCCGGCTCTTGGCCGCCTCATAGCTCAGGCCGGTGACGTTGGGGACCACGCCGCTCTCCTCGGGGACCGCGTCCCCCAGGTAGAGCACCACGGTGGAACCGCCCGGGACGCTGGCCCCGGCGGCGGGCACCTGGCGGGCGACGGTCTCCCCCTCGCCCACGGTGCGGTAGTCCAGGTTCCGGCTTTTCAGGGTGCTGGCCGCCTCATCCACGGTCCGGCCGGTGACCCGGGGGGTGGACACATCCACGGCGGCGGACTCCTCGGCGGTGTACTCCTTCTCCACGCCCAGGTAGTCCAGCATATTGGCCAGCATGGGACCGGCGGTCTTGGCGGTCATGTTGCCGCCGCTGATATACACGCCGGTGGTGCACCAGTTGCTGCCCGGCTCCCGCTGTTGGGGCTTGTCAAAGGCCATGAGCACGATAAGCTCCGGGTCGTCAGCGGGGGCAAAGCCGCAGAAGGACACGATGGTGCGGGTGTCATCCCCCGTCTCGGAGGAGCCGGTCTTGCCGCCGATGCGGTAGCCGGCCTGATAGGCGTTCTTGCCCGACCCCGTGGGGGAACTGACCACGCTCTCCAAAATGGCGGCGGCCCGCTGGCTGGTCTGCTGGCTGATGACCTGGCGGACCACGGTGGGCTCGGCCTGCTGGACGACGTTGCCGTCCTGGTCGGTGACCCGCTGGACGATATAGGGCTGAAGCAGCTTTCCCCCGTTGACCACGGCGGCCAGGGCGGTGATATGCTGGACTGGGGTGATGGTGAAGCGCTGGCCAAAGGAGGCCACCGCCAGGTCCACCCCGGTCATGGCGTCGCCCCAGTCGTGCCCCACCGTGTCGCCGCCGGGCAGGTCCAGGCCGGAGGGTTCTGTGTAACCAAAGGCCTGGAAATACTTCCGGAAGCGCTCCACCCCCACCCGCTGGCCAATCTCGATAAAGGCCGGGTTGCAGGAGTTCTGCACCGCCTGCGCCAGGGTCTGGGTGCCGTGGCCCTGACGGCGGGAGCAATGAATCACATTGGGGTATCCGGGAACCCGGACGCCGCCGGTGCAGGTGAAGGTGTCACTCTCATCCACCAGCCCCTCCTCCAGGGCGATGGACAGCACAATGGCCTTGAAGGTGGAGCCGGGCTCGTAGGTGTCGTTCACCGCCTTGCTCCACCACTGGGAGAACAGCGCGTCGTTATAGGCCTGGCTCTCCGCCTGGGCCATCAGCTCCTCGTCGGTGAGGTTCTCCGGGTTGTCGGCCTTGAGGCGCTCGTAGAGGACGGGAATGTTGGCCTCCATCTGGCTGCGCAGCAGCTCGTCGGTGACCTGGGCGTACTGGTTGGGGTCAAAGTCCGGGGAACTGGCAATGGCCAGGATGGCCCCCGTCTGGGGGTCCATCGCGATGCCGAAGGCGCCGTTGCGCACGTCATAATCCCGGATTCCCTCCTCCAGGGCCTTCTCCAGATAGGACTGAATGGTGGCGTCGATGGTCAGGGTGATGTCATAGCCGTCCTGGGCGTCGATGTACTGGGAATAGCGGTTGAACATCTCGGTGCCGCCGGCGGTCTTGGTGGTGACCACCCGTCCGGCGGTGCCCTCCAGGATGTCGTCGTACCAGGCCTCCACCCCATAGGCGCCCCCCTCGGCGTTGACAAACCCCAGGGCCTGGGCCGCCAGGCCGGAGTATGGGTAATAGCGCTTGGTGCTCTCCAGCAGGTAGAGGTAGGAGGAGGTCTTGTTGTCCACAATGTACTGCCGGATGGTCTCGGCCTGCTCCTCCTCAATGTTGGTCTTAATCTCCCGGTAGGAGTAGCGTACCGCGTGGGTCTGGGCGTCCACCCGCTCCCGGTCCAGGCCGGGCACCAGCTCCATCAGGTCGTCAATCACCTGCTCCTGCTTGGCGGCCACGGCGGCGGCGTGGGCCTCGTCGGACAGCTCCTCCCCGTTCTCGTCCTCCTCGGGGACGCTCTTGACCAGGTCGTTGGGGGACAAAATCAGCTTATACACCGTGGCCGACATGGCCATCACGTTCCCGTTCCGGTCGTAGATATCCCCCCGGGAGGCGCTCACCGTCATGTCCAGGGTCTGCTGGTCGCTGGCCTGCTGCTGGTACTCCTCGTGGTGGACAATGGCGATGTCCCACAGCTTCCAAATCAGCGGGACGAACATCACCACGCCGCACACCGCCATCAAAAAGACCGTGCGCTGAAACAGGGTCCGCTTGGAGTGGGTCCCCCGGGTGGCGCCGGGGGACCGCTCCCGTCCCCCCCGCTGGTATCCGCTTGGCATGAAAACACTCCCTCCTTCGGGAACCTGGCCCGCGGCGCGAAAAAGTCCCTCTCTTGCTCCCTCACCCGCTGACATAAGGAGCAAGAGAGGAACTTGTTCGCCCCTTGTTTCTCTCTTTCGTCCGGCCGCCGGGCGGCCCGCTCTGAAGCACTATATGGCCCGCTCAGCGAAAATATTCTATCATTCCGTCCAGCACCTGGCCGGCGCTGCGCACCGCCCCCAGGACGCCGCTCTGGCTCTCCTGTCCATAGATGGTGACCGCGTCCGGCTCGGACAGGTCGATATACACCACCTGGTCGCTGCCAGGCCGGACCATGGCGCCGCCCACGGCGGCCTGAAGCTTGTCCATATCAAAGACCCGCTCATACTGGGCGGCAAGCTTGGAATTCTCGCTTTGCAGCTGGGACAGCTCTCCCCGCAGGGAGACCATCTCGCTGTTGGCCACGGTGAGCTGGGCATAGCTCATCACCAGCATCACCGCGAATACGGCCACCGCCAGAAAGCCGACCACCGCGAAGGGGGCCACCTGCCCCGCCTCCCGGACCTGTACCTGGGTGCGGGTCAGCTCCCGCCGGCGGACCTGCTCGCGCTGCTTGGGGCGGGGGGGCGCATAGCGCTCTTCCTCCCGGCGGGGCGCGCGGACGGCATTGCCGTCATAGACAGGGGAATAGGCCACGCTGCCATAGGTGTTATATATCGTTGAACTGCGACGGCGGTATGCGGCCATATCGTTCGCTCCTTCTCCTTGGTGCTGCCCCCGGCGGCGCTACTTTAGCTTCTCCGCGATGCGCAGCTTGGCGCTGCGGGCCCGAGGGTTCTCCGCCACCTCCTGCGGGGAGGGGAGGATGGGTTTTTTGTTCACCAGCCGGACGTCCGGCGTTTTTCCGCACACACACACCGGAAAATCCGGCGGACAGGTGCAGCCTTTTGCAAATCCGGCCAGCGCGGTTTTGACGATTCGGTCCTCCAGAGAGTGAAAGGTAATCACCGCCAGCCGGCCACCCCGGTTCAGGGCGGGCACCGCCCCCCGGAGCATCCGCTCCACCGAGGCCAGCTCGTCGTTGACGGCAATCCGGATGGCCTGGAACGTGCGCTTGGCCGGGTGCTGCTTCTCCTTCAGGGCCTTGGCGGGCATGGCCCCCCTGACCACTTCCACCAGTTCCAGGGTGGTGGCGATGGGCCGCGCCGCCCGGCGGCGGACGATGGCGGCGGCAATCTGAGGGGCGTAGCGCTCCTCGCCGTACTGGAAGAGAATCCGCCGCAGCTCCTCCTGGGGCCAGGCGTTGACCACCTGGGCGGCGGTGATCCCCTCCGAGCAGTCCATGCGCATATCCAGCGGGGCGTCCGCCAGATAAGAAAAGCCCCGGCTCCCGTCGTCCAGCTGCGGGGAGGACACCCCCAGGTCAAAGAGCATCCCGTCCACGCCGGGCAGCCCCAGCTCCCGGAGAATCTCCTCCACCCGGTCGAAGTTGCTGTGCACCAGAGTCACCCGCTCCATCCAGGGAGCCAGCCGCTCCTGGGCGGCCGCCAGGGCCGCGCCGTCCCGGTCCACGCAGATAAGCCGGCCGGTGGTGAGCCGCCGGGCAATCTCCCGGCTGTGGCCCGCCCGGCCCAGGGTGCCGTCCAGATACGTCCCGTCCGGGCGGATGTTCAGCCCCTCGATGCACGCGTCCAGCAGCACGGGGCGGTGGGTGAACTCAGGCATACCGCCCCACTCCTTTCCCAGATGGGCGCCCGCCATGCCAGCTCCGGCGGCGTTGGCGCCCGCGGCCCCTTAGAAGCCCAGCTCGGCCATGCAGGCGGCCATCTTCTCGGGAGTCATCTCTTCCTCCTCCTGGGCGTTCCAGGCCTCGGCCGACCAGATTTCCGCCCGGTCGTTGACCCCGATGATTACCGCGTCCTTTTCCAGCCCGGCGTAGTTGCGCAGCTTCTGCGGAATGACGATGCGTCCCTGGCTGTCCAGCTCGCACTTGGCCGCGTTGGCAAACAGGGCGCGCATGGACTTGGACTGGCTCATGGGCAGCGAGGCAAACTTTTCCGTGAAGCGGTCCCAGGTGGCCTGGGGATAAATGGCCAGGCAGGCGTCCACCCCCATGGCCAGGTAGAAGGTGACCCCCAGCTCCTCCCGGAGCTTGGCGGGGATAAACAGCCGGCCCTTGGAATCGATGCCGTGTTCATAGGTACCGGTCATATCCCCTCACCTCTCCTCCACTTTAATTTCTTTTTAAGGGATTTCGCTCCACTTTGCCCCACTTTGTGTTTTAGTATAAAGCCTGTTGACATAAAATGCAACCCCTTTTTTCAATATTTTTTTGAAAAAAGGGGGGATTTTCCTTGAAAAATCAGGGTTTTTGGTATGAAACATCTGTTCTATTCCCTGCTTGTTTTCCGCCGTTTGCGCCATTCCATACAAGATATGTGCGCCGCGTTTTTTCGCACGCCTACATCTTGTGTCCACCCAGAAAGGGACACGGACCGGCTCCGGGGCGAACCAAATTTCCCGGGCGCAAAAAATTTTTCCGCGCCCCCCGCCCCGCCCCGACGGTTTACGAACGGCCCGGGGCGTGATATAATAGCCCCGCGGCGCCTGGCGCGCGAAATATAGAGCGGGACGGTGGTCACCATGCAGTATCTCAGCTGGGAGGACTTGGAACAGGCCTGCCGGAACTGCCAGAGGTGCGCTCTGGCGGACACCCGGCACAACGTGGTTTTTGGGGTGGGACCCCGGGACGCGGAAGTCATGTGCATCGGCGAGGGGCCCGGGGAGAACGAGGACCTCCAGGGCCTGCCCTTTGTGGGCCGGGCGGGCCAGCTGCTGGACGAGATGCTGGAACTTATCGATTTAAGCCGGGAGCGGAACGTCTACATCGCCAACATTGTCAAGTGCCGTCCTCCCCAGAACCGGGACCCCCTGAACACAGAGCAGGATGCCTGCATTGAGTACCTGCGCGCCCAGGTGGCCCTGATTCGTCCCAAGATTATCGTGTGCCTGGGGCGCATCGCCGCCTGCCGGCTGATTCGGGAGGACTTTCGAATCACCCGGGAGCACGGCCAGTGGCTCCAGCGCTCCGGGGTGTGGATGACCGCGGTCTTCCACCCCGCCGCCATCCTCCGGGACCCCTCCAAGCGGCCGGACACCTTTCTGGATATGAAGTCCATTCAGGACAAGATTCGTCAGGTGTGCGCCCACACCTATTAAATGTATCCTCTCCCGCCCCCGCGGGTCCCGGCGGCATTCCGCAGGGTTTTCTCCGGTCCCCTGCGCCCGTGGGCGCGGGGGACCTTTTGTCCTCTCATCCCCAGCCGCCGGAAAAACCGGGCGGACCGGCGGGGGCGCTGATGACAAACAGCTCGTACAGGCGGCTGAGGGCCTCCCAGGCCGGCCGGTCCAGGACCCCCGTCTGGGGCAGGCCGGCGGCCTTCTGGAGCCACCGGACGTTCTCCGCCCAGGGGGCGCTTTGGCTCCCGTCGGCCCGGTGGGGCGCAATGCCTTCCAGACGCCGGGCCAGCACAGACAGCATGGTCTGGGGGAGAATCAGCCCCTCCCCCTCCACCGGGCTTGGGAAGTCCCCCTCCGGAAAGGCCCGCAGGGGGCGGGGCCGCCCCCCTGACGCCTCCCAGTCCAGCCAGTCGGCCCGGATGGCCTCCCAGGTCCGCCCGTCCACGCTCCCGGTGACCGGCAGGCCCATCTCCCGCTGATAGAGCAGCACCGCCTCCAGGGTGCGCGGCCCAAACACGCCGTCCACCGCCAGCTGGGGGAGAAACTGCCGCCGCCCGGCCAGCCGGGACAGCATATACTGAAGGCTCCCCACCGGGCGGGAGAGCAGCTCCCGCTCCAGCAGCTCCCGCCGGGATTGGGACAGGCTCATGTCCCCTCCTCCTCTCTTCTTCCGTCCTGGCTGTCCCGCTGGCCCAGCCGCAGCTCCTGACCGGGAAACTGCCCCAGGCGCGGGGTCTGGGCGTAGTCCTCCTCCCCCTCCCGGGCGGCCTGGGCGCGCACCTGGTCCCGGCGCAGGAAGAAGTCGGCCTGGGCAAAGCTGCGGTAGATGGAGTTCCAGGTGGCCTCATCCACCACGCCGCTGGGCGTCATGGACAGCAGGTACTGATACTCCCGCACCGCGTTGGCGGTCTCCGGGCCGAACACCCCGTCCATGGCCGGGGGCTGGATGGCGTCGGTAAATTCGGCCAGCAGGTTTAACATATATTGCAGCACCTCCACCTCGCCGCCCCGGTCCCCCTCCCGGAGCACGCCGGGAAACTGAAACTGCACGGCGTAATAGGTCTGGCCCCGGCTGACCAGCTCTGACAGCTGGAGCACCCCCACGTAGAGGTAGACCAGCTTATACCAGGTGGCCTTGCCCACCACTCCGTCCGGGGCCAGGTTGAAGATTCGCTGAAAGGCCAGGACCGACTGCCGCGTGCTCTCGCCAAAGACCCCCACCACCGGAGCAATCTTGGGGATGGCCGGGTAGTTTTGGGCGATTCGGTTGAGCATGGCCTGGAGCTGGACCACCTTCCGCCCCGTATCCCCCAGGCGCAGGGGGCTGCCCGGGTAGGAGTTGGCCACATCCCCCAGCGGGGCGTCCACCACCAGCTCGATGTCCGGTCCGTAGTAGCGGTAGAGAATCTCCATGGAGTCGGCCCCCTCCAGCGCCATGGCCTGGCTGCCCCACTGGGACAGGCCGTCGCAGGTGCTGGTGGTGCCGTTGCAGAATTTGGCCGCCAGGGGTTCCACAAAGCCTTGGCGGCGGATGTAGTCGTTGAAAATCTCATCCACCACCTGGCTGATGTTCTCAAAGATATTCCGCCCCCGGATGAACTTCTGGTCATACTGGGTGGTGGAGGTAATCTGAAAGGGATAGCCCCGGCTGGGGTAGAACTCGGTGTAGACCCGGTTCAGGGCAAAGGAGATGATGGCCAGCACGTTGGCCCGGATGGCGGAGGGCTCCCAGGTGGGGTATATCTCGCTGCAGGCCACGTTCTTCACATAGTCGGGAAAGCTGACCGTCACGTTCTCCGCCCACTGGTCGGGCAGCCCCAGGTGGACGGTGATGGTCCGGGGCACATAGGGAAAGATGTTGGGCACGGCTCCACCTCACAGATTCTGGGGGGGAATCTCCCGCACATCCCGGTGCTGAAAGCTGCTCTCTCCCTGGGCCAGGGGGAGCATCTCCACATCCTGGATGGTCTCCACGCCGGGAAATACCTGCACCCCCTCCATCCGCATCAGGGCGTAGCCGGGGTGCTCGGCCCACACGTCGCACAGGGCGAAGGGGGCCGCTCCCTCCGCCGGTTGGGGGGCGGTGCTCTCCGCCGCCTCCGGGGTATCCATCCGGACGGTGCGGATGGCCCCGCTGCTGTCGGTGGCCTGGATGGACACCAGGCGCATCCTCCCTCCCTGGCCCGGGGCGGTGACCGCCACGGTGGCCCCCGGAATCGGAATCCGAGCCTGGGACGTATAGACCCGAACTGTCAGGGTTCCCGTCGCCTGCATCTGACATACCTCCTTGTCTGGACTTTGCCCATCCTATGCGCCGGGCCGCCCCGCCGCCCCTGCCCCCTGCGATTTTCGTTGACAGGAGCGGGGCGGTGGGGTAGGATGGTGACAGAAGAGTCCGGCCAGGTCCGGCGAAGGGAGGGGGGGCAGCGTGGACGGGTTGCCAGTACAGCTGTTTTTCTCAAAAAAGCCGGACCTGCTGCCCCTGTACCGGGAGATAGAGCGGACCGCGGGGGAGAAATTGGGGGACTTTGAAGTTGTGTGCCAGAAAAGCCAAATCACCTGGAGGGCCCCGGGTCCCTTCGCCGCCCTGTGGCTGCCCCGGTGGAGAAGGCCGGACGGGCGGCCCTATGTGGGCCTGTCTTTTTTCCTGGAGTTCCGGGTGGACAGCCCCCGCATCCCCTATGCCGTGGAGCCCTACCCCGGCCGCTGGACCCACCACACCTCGGTGGCCGGCCCGGAGGAGCTGGACAGGGAGCTGCTGGGCTGGCTATGGCTGTCCCGGGAGTTTTCCGCCCGCCGCCGGCGGCGCGGCTGACCGGGCGGGCGCATTTGGCCATTGAAATACCGCCGGACATATTGTAGAATAGGGCGGGCGCCCGGCGGCGTCCCATCCGGGAGAAAGAAGGTGCGCCCCCATGAGCATGACAGCCATCCGCTCGGTGGCTCCCCGCAGTCCGGCTGGCCGGGCGGGCATCCGGGCGGGGGAGACTCTCACCCACATCAACGGCCACAGAATTGTGGACGTGCTGGACTATAAGTTTTATAGCTACGACCCCCGGCTGGAGCTGACCCTGCGGGATTCCGAAGGCCGGGACCGGACGGTGCGCCTGAAAAAGGCCGAGGGGGAGGACCTGGGGCTGGAGTTTGAAACCTACCTCATGGACCGGGCCCGCTCCTGCGCCAACAACTGCATCTTCTGTTTTGTGGACCAGATGCCCCCGGGGATGCGCCCCTCCCTGTACTTCAAGGACGACGACGCCCGCCTGAGCTTTCTCATGGGCAACTATCTGACCCTCACCAACCTCTCCCCCCGGGAGGTGCAGCGCATCATCGACCTGCGCATCTCGCCCATCAACATCTCCGTCCATACCACCGACCGGGCCCTGCGGTGCGAAATGCTGAAGAACCGGCGGGCGGGAGAGGGCATCGGCATCATGCAGCGCTTCGCCCGCCACGGCATCACCATGAACTGTCAGATTGTCTCCTGCCCCGGCCTCAACGACGGCCCCGCGCTATCGCGCACCCTCCGGGACCTGGCGGAGATGCACCCGGCGGTGCACAGCGTCTCGGTGGTGCCGGTGGGGGTGACGAAATTCCGGGCGGGCCTCTACCCCCTGACCACCTATAACCGGGACACCGCCGGCGCGGTGATTGACCAGGTGGAGGCCTTCGCCCAGGCCCACCATGCCCGGACGGGCACCCGCCTGGTCTGGTGCTCCGACGAGTTTTATCTGCTGGCCGGCCGGGAGCTGCCGGAGGAGGGCTACTACGAGGAGTTTACCCAGCTGGACAACGGGGTCGGGATGCTCACCCTCCTGAGCCGGGAGTTTGGCCGGGCGCTGGAGCTGATGCAGCCCCAGGAGATGGAGGGGGCCTCCCCTTTCTCCATTGCCACCGGCGTGTCCGCCGCCCCGTTTCTGGAAAAATTAGTGGCCCGGGCGGGGGCGGTGTGTGATAAAATAGAGGGGAAGGTGTACCCCATCGTCAACCACTTCTTTGGTCCGACCATCACCGTGGCCGGGCTGGTCACCGGGGGGGACCTGATTGCCCAGCTCCGGGGCCGGGACCTGGGCCGGCGGCTGCTCATCCCCTCCAGTATGCTCCGCGCCGGGGAGCGGGTCTTCCTGGACGACGTGACGGTGGACGACGTGGAGCGGGAGCTGGGCGTCCCCGTGACGGCGGTGGCCCAGGACGGCTACGAGCTGCTGGACGCCATATGCGGTCTGGCCGCCCCGCCGCCGGAGCAGGCCGCCCGGCGGGAGGAGACGGAATACTATCAATACCGGCAGATGTGACGGGCCGGGCCGGCGCGCCCCCCCGGACCCTGCTTTTGGAAAGGGAAGTGAAGCCATGAAGCCCTTGGTGGCTATCGTCGGACGGCCGAATGTAGGGAAATCTATGCTGTTCAATAAATTGTGCGGCCAGCGGCTGTCCATTGTGGAGGACACCCCCGGGGTCACCCGGGACCGGCTGTACGCCCAGTGCGAGTGGCGCAGCCGAATCTTTGACCTTGTGGACACCGGCGGCAT
>CASECK010000024.1 GCA_949286295.1 uncultured bacterium
GGCCATGGCGTTGTCGGTCATGATGGTGGCGGGGTTGGAGTTGACCAGAATGGTCTCCACCCCCTCCTGCTTGAGCACCCGGCAGGCCTGGGTGCCGGCGTAGTCAAACTCAGCGGCCTGGCCGATGACGATGGGGCCGGACCCCAGCACCAGGACTTTTTTGATATCGGTATACTTAGGCATCAGTTGGCACCTCCCATGGACGCGGCGAAACGGTCTAACACATACTCAACAGCCTTGGGGCCGGTGTTCCCCTCGGGGTGATACTGGGTGGTGAAGCAGTTGGGGCGGGCGTAGCGCAGGCCCTCGCAGCTGAGGTCGTTGACGTTTTCCAAAAAGACCGTGGCCACGGCGGGGTCCACGCTCTCCCGGACCACGGCGTACCCGTGGTTCTGGCTGGTGATATACACCCGGCCGTCCTCCAAGTCCCGGACGGGCACGTTGCCGCCCCGGTGCCCGTAGGGCAGCGCTTCCGTCCGGGCGCCGGTGGCCAGGGCCAGCAGCTGGTGGCCAAGGCCCATGCCGAACAGGGGCAGGGCGCTTTCGTAGAGCAGCTTCACCTGAGCGGTCAGCTCCGGGTAGGCGGCGGGGTCCCCCGGGCCGCCGGAGAGGAACAGCCCGTCGTAGCCCCCGGAGAGCACCTGGCTGGCGGGGGTGGAGGCGGGCAGGGCGGTGACCTGGCAGCCCCGGCGGGTCAGGCAGTCAATGACCCCCTGGGTCACCCCGTAGTCCATCAGGGCCACGTGGCACCGGACCTCGCCCTGGGGGCGGAACACCTGGGGCTGGGCGCGGGTGACCAGGTGGACGGAGTTCTCGGGACGGAAGGCCTTCAGCTGCTCCAGGGCCTGGGCGACATTAAAATGCTCCGCACAGGTGACCATGCCGTTCATGCTCCCCTGATTACGGAGTATCTTGGTCAGCGCCCGGGTGTCCACACCCTGGATGCCGGTGATATTATGCTGCTTTAAATAGGAATTGAGGTCGCCCTCACAGCGGAAGTTGCTGCCCCGGGGGGAAAGGTGGCGCACCACCAGGACCTGGGCCCAGGGGCGGCTGGACTGGTCGTCCTCGTGGTTGACGCCGTAGTTGCCGATGAGAGGGTAGGACATCACCAGCCCCTGTCCGGCACAGGCGGGATCGGTCAGAATCTCCTGATAGCCGGCCATGGAGGTGTTGAAAACCATTTGGCACATACGGGTCTCAGTGCTGCCGATGCTGGCGCCGGAGAAGATGCTTCCGTTTTCCAGAATCAAAGTCGCTTTCATCAATTACTCACTCGCCTTCCGTCGCAGTTCTGCTGCTAATTTAATCAAGTTATTCTATCGAAAAAAGTCCCCTTTTGCAAGATGGTATCTTCCCTTTTTTCCGGCGTTTTTTTTCGCGGTTTTTTGGGCAAAATGCGGGATAGTTTTCCAAGGCCGGGGGAGACTGAGAGGCGGAGACTTTTTCTGGAGGTGGAGGGAATGTTTACCGGGCTGGTCCGGACGGTGATTTTGTACGGGCTGATTATCGCCGGGGTGCGGCTGATGGGCAAGCGGCAGGTGGGGGAGCTGGAGCCCTCGGAGCTGGTGATGTCCCTGATTATCGCGGATTTGGCCGCGGTGCCCATGCAGGACTATGGCATCCCCCTGCTGGCCGGCGTGGCCCCCATTCTGGCGCTGCTGTCGCTGACCATGATGCTGTCGGTGCTCACCATGAAGAGCGTCCGGCTGCGGGCGCTGCTGTGCGGCCGGCCCAGCGTGGTGATTCGGGACGGGGCGGTGGACCAGCGGGAGATGGAGAAAAACCGCCTGACGGTGGACGAGCTGCTGGAGGAGCTGCGGGGCCAGGGGTACAGCGACCTGGCGGCGGTGAAGTACGCCATCTTGGAGACCAACGGCAAGCTGTCCGTCCTGCCCCGGGCCGGGGAGCGGCCGGCCACCGCCCGGCAGCTGAAGCTGCCCGTCCAGGAGACCGGCCTGCCCCGGGTGGTCATCAGCGACGGGCGGGTCTTAGAGGGCGGCCTGACCGCCCTGGGGCGGGACCGGCTCTGGCTGGAGCGGCAGTTGAAACAGCGGGGCTGCCAGGGGGCGGCGCAGGTGTTTTTGATGGTGGCCGACGAGGCGGACAATGTCTATATGGCCAAGCTGCAGGACGGCGGAGCGGAGAGGGTGCGCGGAAGGTGAGAAGGTTCTGGGCGGCGCTGGCCGTTTTGCTGCTGCTGCTGGCGGGCAGCCTGGCCAACGCGTGGTATGTCGGGCAGCTGGCCGGGCGGCTGTCCGGGCAGCTGCTCCAGGCCCGGGAGCTGGCCGGACAGGACCAGTGGGAGCAGGCCGGGCGGCTGGCCCGGCAGGCCTACGCGCAGTGGCAGGGGCACCATTTCTACCTCCACGCCGTGCTGCGGCACGGGGACACCGACGGCGTCCAGGTGGCTTTCCGCGCGGCGCTGGATTGTCTGGAGCGGGAACAGGCCGGGCAGTACGCCGCCGCGAGCGGGGAGCTGCTGGAGCGGCTGGCGCTGCTGGCCCAGGCGGAGCGGCCGTCGGCGGCCAATGTGCTGTGAAGGCCGCCGGGCGAGAAAACCGTTGACAGCGGCCCGGCGGGATGTTATAGTGACCACAGAAGGTCAAGCCTGCGGTAAACCACAGTTTGCCGCGGGCTTTTTTATTTCAGAGAGGAGGAGCGCGCCATGCCCAGCGCCGTTATCACCCCCTGCCGCCTGGAGGGGAGCGTCCAGGTCCCCCCCAGCAAGAGCATGGCCCACCGCTTTCTGCTGGCCGCCGGCCTGGCAGAGGGGGTGAGCCGCATTGGCAACCTGGCCCTGTCCCAGGATGTGGAGGCCACCTTGTCCTGCCTGGAGGTCCTGGGGGCCGGGCTGAGCTGGGAGGGGGACGGGTCCCTTCTGGTCCGGGGGACGGCTGGCCGTCCGGCCGGAGGGGACGGACTTCCCACCTTCCAGTGCGGGGAGTCCGGCTCCACGCTGCGCTTTTTTCTCCCCGTGGCCCTGGCGGTGGCGGGGGGCGGCCGCTTTGCCGGCCGGGGGCGGCTGATGCAGCGGCCCATGGAGCCCTATGAGAGGGCGCTGACCGGGAAGGGGGTGCGCTGGAGCCAGCAGGGGGATACCCTGAGCGTGGAGGGGACCCTGCCCGCCGGGCGGTATGAGCTGCCCGGGGATGTGTCCAGCCAGTTTGTCACCGGCCTGCTGTACGCCCTGCCCCTGACCGGGGGGACGTCGGAGCTTGTGCTCGCCTCGCCCCTGGAGTCGGCCGGCTATGTGGACATGACCCTGCAGGCGCTGGCGCAGTTTGGCGTCCGGGTGGAGCGGAAGGGGGAGCGGTTCCTGGTGCCGGGCGGGCAGGTCTACCGCCCTGGGCGGGCGGAGGTCCCCGGGGACTGGTCCCAGGGGGCCATCTGGTACGCCGCCAACTTTTTGGACCACCGGGTGGACATCCGGGGACTGGACGCCCAGTCCAGCCAGGGGGACCGGCAGATTGCCAGCCTGTACTGGCAGCTGGCCAGGCCCGGAGACCGGAGGATAGACGTGTCCCAGTGTCCGGACCTGGCCCCGGCGCTGGGGGCCATGGCCGCCGTGGCCCGGGGGAGCACCACCCTGACTGGGTGCGGGCGGCTGCGGATGAAGGAGAGCGACCGGCTGTCCGCCATCGCCGCCGCCGTCAACGCCCTGGGGGGCGACGCGGAGGAGGGGGAGGACACCCTGACCATCCGAGGGGCGGGCCGGCTGCGCGGCGGGTGCGCCGTGGACAGCCGGGGGGACCACCGCATCGCCATGATGGCCGCCATTCTGGCCACCCGCTGCCGGGAGCCGGTGACCGTCACCGGGATGGACTGCGTCAGCAAGTCCTACCCCGATTTCTGGGCGCACTTTGCCATGCTGGGAGGAGAGTTCCATGTGGTCTGAACTGGGAAACAATCTGCGGGTGTCCGTGTTCGGGCAGTCCCACTCCGCGGCCATCGGGGTGTGCATCGATGGGCTGCCCGCCGGGGAGGCGGTGGATATGGAGGCGCTGGACGCCTTTCTCCGCCGCCGGGCCCCGGGGCGGCTGGATGTGTCCACCCCCCGAAAAGAGCCGGACAGCCCCCGCATCCTGTGCGGCCTGGTCCAGGGGCGCACCTGCGGCGCGCCCCTGGCCGCCGTCATCGAGAACACCGACACCCGGTCCGGGGACTATGACCAGCTGCGGGATGTGCCAAGGCCGGGCCACGCGGACTACACCGCCCAGGCGCGGTACCGGGGCTTTCAGGACGTGAGGGGCGGGGGGCATTTCTCCGGCCGTCTCACCGCCCCGCTGTGCATCGCCGGTGGAATCTGCCTTCAGATTCTAAAGCGGCAGGGGGTGGAGATTGCCGCCCACATCCGGTCGGTGGGCCGGGAGGAGGACCGCCCCTTCCACCCCATGGGGGAGCAGGCGCAGACCCTGGAGCAGCTGAGACGCGCCCCCTTCCCGGTGCTGGAGCAGAAGGCCGGGGAGCGGATGCGCCGGAGAATCCTGGAAGCGCGGGAGCAGGGGGATTCCGGTGGAGGAGTGGTGGAGTGCCTGGTCCAGGGCCTGCCCGCCGGCCTGGGCGGTGGAATGTTCGGCGGGGTGGACAGCCGCCTGGCCGCCGCCCTGTTCGGTATCCCCGCGGTCAAGGGAGTGGAGTTTGGCGCGGGCTTCGAGGCGGCGCGGATGCTGGGGTCGGAGAACAACGACCCCTTCCGGATGGCCCACGGGCGGCCCGCCCCCGCCGCCAACCGGGCGGGGGGCGTGCTGGGGGGACTCACCACCGGGGCGCCGCTGCTGTTCCGGGCGGCCTTCAAGCCCACCCCGTCCATCGCCCGGGAGCAGGAGAGCGTCTCCCTGTCCAAGGGGGAGGACGTGCCGCTGCGCGTCCAGGGCCGGCACGACCCCTGCGTCGTCCCCCGGGCGGTGCCGGTGGTGGAAGCTGCGGCGGCTATCCTGGCTTTGGACCTGCTGCTGGACCCGCCGGCCGTCCTGCCCGGGGCGCCGGAACGGGGGTGAGGGGGATGGAGCGCGCGCGGTACGGCCTTGTGGGGCAGACCCTGGGGCACAGCTTCTCGCCCCAGCTGCACCGGGAGCTGTCCGGCATGGATTACGCGCTGTTCGAGCTGCGGCCGGAGCAGCTGGAGGGGTTCCTCCGGGCCGGGGCGTTTGACGGAGTGAATGTGACCATCCCCTATAAAAAGGCGGCGATGGCGTACTGCGACCGGCTCACCGGTCAGGCCAGGCGAATTGGCAGTGTGAACACCATCCTCCGGCGCCCGGACGGGACCCTGGTGGGCCACAACACCGACTATGACGGGGTTTTGTACCTGCTCCGCTCCGCCGGGGCCCAGGTGGAGGGGAAAAAGGCCCTGGTGCTGGGCAGCGGCGGGGCCTCTCTGGCGGTGCGCGCCGCCCTGAGCGACCTGGGGGCGGGCGCGGTGGTGACCATCTCCCGCAGCGGGGCGGACCACTACGGCAACCTGGAGCGCCACAGGGACGCGGCGGTCATCGTCAACGCCACCCCGGTGGGGATGTACCCGGACAACGAGGGCTGCCCCCTGAGCCTGGACGGATTTCCGGTGCTGGAGGGGGTCTTTGACCTCATCTACAACCCCGGCAGGACCCAGCTGCTGCTGCAGGCCGGGCGGCGGGGGCTGATAAGGGCAGGCGGGCTGGGGATGCTGGCCGCCCAGGCCTGGGCCGCCGAGCGGTTCTGGGGCATAGAGGTCCCGGAGCGGCAGCTGGAGCTGGCCGCCAGACGGCTGGAGGGGCGCAGCCGGAACATCCTGCTCATTGGAATGCCCGGCTGCGGGAAGAGCGCCGTGGGCCAGCAGTTGGCCCGGCGGCTGGGGCGGCCGCTGGCGGACTTGGACCATCTGGCGGAGCAGCAGGCGGGGAGGACCATTCCCCAGATATTCCAGCAGCAGGGGGAGGAGGCCTTCCGGCGCCTGGAGCACCAGGTCCTGCTCCAGCAGGCCAGGCGCTCTGGAATCGTCATCGCCGCCGGAGGCGGCGTGGTCACCCGGCCGGAAAATCTGGACCCCATGCGCTGGAATTCCACCGTGGTGTTCCTGCGCCGGGACCTGGCCCAGCTCCCCCGCGACGGGCGGCCCCTCTCCCAGCGGGAGGGGGTGGAGCGGCTCTACCGCCAGCGCCTGCCCCTGTATCAGGCGGCGGCGGACCTGACGGTGGACAACACCGGCGTGGAGGCCACGGCGGAGGAGATTATAAGGAGGCTGGGACTGTGAAGCTGCTGATTATCAACGGGCCAAATCTCAATATGCTGGGGGTGCGGGAGCCGGACATCTACGGCACCGGCAGCTACCGGGAGCTGTGCGGGCTGATTGAGCGCACGGCCCGGGAGCTGGAGGTGGAGGTGGAAATCTTCCAGTCCAACCACGAGGGGGCCATTGTGGACTGCATCCAGCAGGCCCTGGGCCGGGTGGACGGCATCGTCATCAACCCCGCCGCCTATACCCACACCAGCGTGGCCATCCTGGACGCGCTGAAGGCGGTGGCCATCCCGGCGGTGGAGGTCCACCTGTCCGACGTGGACGCCCGGGAACCCTTCCGGCGGCTGTCCTACGCGGGCATGGCCTGCCAGGCCCGGTATGCCGGGCTGGGCGTTCAGGGCTATGTGGAGGCCATGGGCTATCTGAAGCGGCACGGCGGCTGACGGGGAAAAGAAAATGGAAAAAACCCCAAAAGACCCTTGACAATTTCCGATTGTTTGCTATAATAGCATTCGTCCCTGCTCACGGGGAGCGCGATAGCCGGATTGTGTAAGGGTAGCACGACAGACTCTGACTCTGTTTGTGAGGGTTCGAATCCTTCTCCGGCTGCCAAAAGAAAAAGACACGACATCAGTCGTGTCTTTTTCTTTTGGGTTCCGCCGCCCGGTGGGCGGCTCCACCCTCCGGCATTAAACTGCTCGGGGCGGCAGAGCCGCCCCTGCGCAATTCTCCGCTTCGCTTCGAATTCACGCCGCAAAAGCGGCGCGGCCCAGAAGGGCCGTTTTGAGATTGCTTCCATGAATACGGTTGGAGACTGTGGCGGCGTTCAGACTTTGCCATAAGGCAAAAAGAAGCGCCCGCTTAGCAGGCGTTTCTTTTTGAGGTTCCGCCGCCCGGTGGGCGGCTCCGCCCTCCGGCATTAAACTGCTCGGGGCGGCAGAGCCGCCCCGGCCCGCTGCCGGTGGGGGGTTACAGCGGGTACCATCTGCGGTTTCGCTCTCCCTGGGTCCGGACCAGGCCGGCGATGGAATCGTGGCTTTTGAGATTCCGGACCTTTTGGGAGAACTTGTCGTCGTTCCGGTCGTTCAGAATCTCCAGGTCCTCTCCGTCCGGCCTCATGCGCGCCCTGACCTGCTCAATCAGCTCCGAGGTGCGTATGCCGGGGTTGCGCCGGATGATGTCCAGCGCCACCTGGGCAATCTGGCTTTCTGTGTAGCAGCTCATATCCCTGCTGCCTCCTTTCTGGAATGTTCCGGCCGCCCCCGCCCCATGGGCCGCGGAGGGGCGGAGGCCTGTCCAATAGCTTGAAACCTGAGTGCCGTAGCCGTTCTATGGCTATTATATCATATGCCCTCCGGCCGGACAAGATTGGCCCTTTTTCCAGCGGGCGGGCCATACCGCCCCGCCCGCTCTTGCTTTTTTTTCCCGTTGGGGCTATGATACGGAATAGAAACCGGGGCGCCGGTGCGCGGCGCCCTGTCAGGAGGCCGGTTTATGCATCTGTTTGACACCCACGCCCACTACGACTCCGGGGCCTTTCAGGCCGACCGGACGGAGGTCCTCTCCTCCATGCCCGGCAGAGGGGTGGAGCTGATTTTAAATCCCGGCTGCGACTTGGAGTCCTCCCGGACCGCCGTGGCGCTGGCGGAGCAGTTCCCCTTCGTCTACGCCGCCGTGGGGGTCCACCCCTCCGACTGCGGGGACTGGGAGGACGGCGCGCTGGAGAAGCTGCGGGAGCTGGCCGGAACTGCCAAGGTGCGGGCCATCGGGGAGATTGGCCTGGACTACTACTGGAAGGACAACCCGCCCCGCTCCCTGCAGCAGGAGGTGTTCCGCCGGCAGCTGGAGCTGGCCCAGTCCCTGGACCTGCCCGTCATCGTCCACGACCGGGAGGCCCACCAGGACTGCCTGTCCATCGTCCGGGAGTACCCCCAGGTGCGGGGGGTATACCACTGCTACTCGGGCAGCCTGGAGGACGCCAAGACGCTGGTCAAGCTGGGGTGGATGCTGTCCTTTACCGGGGTGATCACCTATAAGAACGCCAGGAAGGCCCTGGAGGTCATCGAGTGGCTTCCCATGGACCGCATCATGATTGAGACCGACTCCCCCTATCTCACCCCGGAACCCTTCCGGGGCAGGCGAAACGACTCCGGCTATGTCCATCTGGTGGCCGAGGCCATCGCCAGGGTGAAGGGGATGGAGGCCGGGCAGGCCGCCCAGCTCACCCTGGAGAACGGGAAACGGTTTTTCAACATCAAGGAGGCGTGAGGACCATGACCATCACCTATGAGTACGAGGGCGCGCTGTACGTGAACCTCACCAACCGGTGCAACTGCAACTGCGAGTTCTGCCTGCGCCATGGCAAGGCCCAGGGGTCTATCTATACTGAGAACTCCCTGTGGCTGGAGCGGGAACCCACCCGGCAGGAGGCGCTGGAGAGTTTTCTGGGCCGGGATGTGTGCTCCTACCGGGAGATTGTGTTCTGCGGCTACGGCGAGCCCACCTACCGCCTGGACGACATCCTCTGGCTGGTGGACGAGCTGAAGGCCCGCTTTGGGGAGGGGCTGCCCCCTGTGCGCATCAACACCAACGGCCACGCCAACCTCATCCTGGGCCGGGATGTGTGCCCGGAGCTGCGCGGGCGCATCAACACGCTGTCCATCTCCCTCAACTCGGACAACGCCGCCGGTTACACCGCCCTGTGCCACCCCATCCAGGGGGAGGCGGCCTATCAGGCCATGCTGGACTTTGCCCGGGAGGCCGCCGCCTATGTGCCCTGCGTGGTCATGACCGTGGTGGACAAGGACAAAAGTCCCGAGGAGATTCAAAACTGCCGGGATATCGCCCGGCGGCTGGGCGTGCAGCTGCGGGTGCGCAGCTTCATCGACTCCTGAGCGCGCCCAGGAGGACAAACCGGCCCGATAGCGGTTGGCGCGGGGGGCAATTCGCGGCCGCCCCCGGCGGTGAAGCCCAAACCAAACGGCACGACGGGAGTCGTGCCTTTTGGTTTGGGACGCCGGTAACGGATAGACTGACAGGAGTGACACAGAACGCCGGCTGTGCATCTCAGGTTTCTTCACTGTGGGCGGCCGTTTTGCTCTTTGGCGCGAAAAGGGATTTCATATCCGCCTTTTCCAACTGCAACAGCGCTATTTTCTTATCGATTCCGCCGGCATAACCGGTCAGACTGCCGGTTGCGCCTACTACGCGATGGCAGGGAACAAGAATGGAGATTGTATTGCGGCCCACCGCGCCGCCCACGGCCTGCGCCGATATACGGGGCAATCCCTTCTTGGCGGCGGCCTGCTTGGCAATCTCGCCGTATGTCACCGTCTGGCCGTATGGAATGGTACAAAGAATCTCCCATACCTCATTTTGAAAGTCTGTGCCGGTAAAATGGAGGGGAACAGAAAAGTCCGGCTCTTTCCCCGAAAAGTAAATGGTAAGCCACTGCTTTACTGTTGTAAAAAGGGGAATTTCTTTGTCCTCATGGTTTTTGTCCAGATGGAGGGCAAAATATTTTTGCCCCTCAAACCAGAGACCGGTTAAGCCAATCTCATCTGCGGCTAAAAGAATCTCACCAATGGGGGAAGCGTAATGACTGGTATACTGCATGATCAACCCTCCGATTCAAAATACTGATTAGAGTCCTGCGGAGCCTGCGCCCGGTCTGTGTCCGTATAGGAACGGAGTTCCGAGCAGACTGTAATTTTATAACTTTCAAACAGCTTTTCCCGCCCCTCTTTCTGGCTCATGCGGTGCTGCATGACATTCCGCCAGCGTTCTACGGCTGTTTCGTCCGTCCACACATTCATGGACAGCAGCTTGCCGTCCTCGTTCAGACTGGAAAACCGCTCCGCCCGGATAAAGCCCTCGAATCCAGCAAGCAAGGGCTTCAACATGGCCGCAAGGTCAAGGTATTTCTTCATTCCGGCCTTTGTAGGCTTCACTTCAAACAAAACAATAATATTCGCCATTTCTTACTTCCTCCTGCTCTTTTCCGGCGAATAGTCTTTCATGCCGGGGATTGCTCCGCCTGCCACGGCCCAGTGATACAAACTTGCCACGCTGCAATAAGGGCTGAACCGCCGCCGGTATTTTTCAA
>CASECK010000025.1 GCA_949286295.1 uncultured bacterium
CGCGGCGGGGCTGGACCGGCCCGGAGACCGCCGGGCGCATCCAGCGCTGTCTGGAGCAGGCCGGCCTGCCCCTGGGGACCGGATTTGGGGCCGGGGAGCTGGCCCGGGCGGCCCTGTGGGACAAAAAGCGGGCGGGGGAGCATATCACCGTCGTGGTGCCCGCCGCCATCGGGGCCTGCCAGCTGAAGACCCTGCCGGTGGCGGAGCTGGAGTCCCTGATTGCGGACGGATTGGAGCAGTAAGGAGGAGACAAGATGGAGCTTTCTGAGATTCGCGAGAAAATTGACGGGGTGGACGACCGCCTGCTGGAGCTGTTCCTGGAGCGGATGGCCCTGGCGGAGGAGGTGGCCGCCTATAAAAACGAGCACCGCCTTCCCATCCTGAACAAGGAGCGGGAGCGGGCGGTGCTGGCCCGGGTGACGGAGAAGGCGGGGGACAAGGAGCGTTACGCCTACCACCTGTTCGCCACCCTGTTCGAGCTGGCCCGCTCCCGGCAGGCGGAGCTGATATGCGCCCCCACCCAGGTGCGGGCGCAGGTGGAGGCGGGGCTGGCCGCCGGGGGCCAGGTGTTCCCCCAGACCGGCCTGGTGGCCTGCCAGGGGGTGGAGGGGGCCAACTCCCAGGCCGCCTGCGACCGGCTGCTGCCCCGGGGCAACATCGTCTATGTCAAGACCTTTGACGCGGTGGTGTCGGCGGTGGAGTCCGGGCTGTGCAAAGTCGGCGTGCTGCCCATTGAGAACAGCTCCAACGGCTCGGTCCGGGCGGTGTACGACCTGCTCCAGAGCCGCCGGCTGTCGGTGGTCCGATCCACCAGGCTGTGCATCCGCCACGAGCTGCTGGCCCTGCCCGGCGCCAGGATGGAGGATATCACCGAGATATACTCCCACGAGCAGGCCATCGGCCAGTGCAGCAAATTCCTCAGCGGCCTGGCCGGGGTGAAGGTGATTCCCTGCGGCAACACCGCCATGGCCGCCCTGAAGGTGGCCGAGAGCGGCAGCCCCCACGCGGCGGCCATCTCCTCCCACCCCTGCGCCGCCCTCTATGGCCTGCAGTGCGTCCGGGACGACATCCAGGACAGCGATAACAACTATACCCGCTTCTTCTGCATCGCCCGGGACCCGGTCATCTATGCCGGGGCAAACCGTATCAGCCTCATCATCGCCTGCGAGAACAAGCCCGGCGCTTTGTATGACATTCTCTCCAAGCTGGCCGCCCTGGGCATCAATATGACCAAGCTGGAGAGCTGTCCGGTGACGGGCCGGAACTTTGAGTTCATCTTCTTCCTGGAGCTGGAGGCCTCGGTGCTGGAACCGGGGGTGCTGGCCATGCTGGAGGAGCTGGAGCGCAGCTGCGCAAGCTTCCATTTTTTGGGCAATTACGCGGAGGTGTGACCGCCCTGCCCCATCCCGGCCTGAGGGCCCGGTCCGGAGCGCTCCGGGCCGGGCCCTCTTCCGCGCCTCTTGCCTGTCCGGGGCGGAGGCGGTATAATCATAGTTGGACGAAACCCTTTTTCGCACCCCCGCCGGGGCGGCGGGAATGGTATCCTGAAACATTTTTGCAGCGAGGTGTCCGCCATGTTATCCTTTGACCCGGAACACTACCCCTATCCCTCCGAGCGCACCGCAGTCTATGGCCGCCACGGCATGGCCTGCACCTCGGTGCCCCTGGGGGCCCAGATTGGGGTGGACGTGATGAAAGCGGGGGGCAACGCCGTGGACGCGGCGGTGGCCATGGCCGCCGCCATGCCCCTGCTGGAGCCCACGGGGAACGGCCTGGGCTCGGACTGCTTCGCCTTGGTGTGGATGGAGGGGGAGAAGAAGCTCTACGGCCTGAACGCCAGCGGCGTGGCCCCCGCGGCCCTGAGCGCCCGGCTGGTCCGGACGCTGGGCTTTGAGGAGATGCCCAAGACCGGCTGGCTGCCCACCATGGTGCCCGGCGCCCCCGGGGGCTGGGCGGAACTCAACGGCCGGTTTGGCACAAAGCCCCTCTCAGAGCTGTTCGCCCCCGCGGCGGCCTACGCCCGGGAGGGGGTTCCGGTGCCGGTGAACGTGGCCCGCCAGTGGCGCAGGGACGCGCTGCGCATCCGGGCGGCCATGCAGGCCGCTCCCGCCCCCCACGCCTACTGGTGGAAGTCCTTTATGAAAGCGGACGGCAGCCCCTACGGAGCGGGGGAGCTGTTCCGGTGGGAGGAGTACGCCCAGACCTTGGAGGAGCTGGCCGCCACCGGCTGCGAGAGCTTTTACCGGGGCGGGCTGATGGAACAAATGACGGCCTTCAGCCGCCAGACCGGGGGGTACTTCTGCCAGGAGGATTTCAAGTCCTACCATCCCCAGTGGGTGGAACCCATCACCGCCGGGTACCGGGGCTATACCGTCTGCGAGATTCCCCCCAACGGCCACGGAATCACCGTGCTGATGGCCCTGAACATCCTCAAGGGGATGGAGCTGCCCTCGGAGCGGGAGTGCGCCGGGACCTACCACCGGCTCATCGAGGCCATCAAGCTGGCCTTTGCCGACACCAGGACCTATGTGGCCGACCCCCGGTATATGAGGACCCGGGTGGAGGACCTGCTCAGCGAGGAATACGCCGCCCGCCGCCGGGCGCTGATTGGGGAGCGGGCCCTGGAACCCCAGGCGGGGGACCCCTCCTGCGGGGGCACCATCTACCTGTGTACCGCCGACCGGTGGGGGAATATGGTCTCCTTCATCCAGAGCAACTACACCACCTTTGGTGCCGGGGTGGCCGTCCCGGGCACCGGTATCTCCCTGCAAAACCGGGGGGCCAATTTCTCCCTGGACGAGGGCAGCGACAACTGCCTGGCCGGGGGGAAGAAGTCCTATCACACCATCATCCCCGGATTTCTGCTGCGGGACGGGGAGGCGGTGGGCCCCTTCGGGGTGATGGGGGCCTTTATGCAGCCCCAGGGCCATGTGCAGGTGGTGGTGAACACCATCGATTACCACATGAATCCCCAGACCTGCCTGGACGCCCCCCGGTTCCAGTGGACCGGCGGGAAGAAGGTCCAGGTGGAGCGGCAGGTCCCCGCCGGCGTCATCCGGGAGCTGGCCGCCATGGGCCACGAGGTGGAGGTGGTGGACGAGCGCATCAACATGGGCCGGGGCCAGATTATCTGGCGCACGGACAACGGCCTGCTCATTGGCGGCACCGAGCCCCGGTGCGACGGCGCGGCGGTGGCCTGGTGACGGCCCCGCCTGGAGAGGACAAGCAAAGCCCCCGCGGATGTGTCCGCGGGGGCTTTGCTGATGGAAAGGGAAGGCTCCGGGAGCGGCGGGGGAGGGGGCGCTCAGCCCTTCAGCTCCTCCAGCTGCTTCCTCCACAGGGCGCTGGCCGCGTCGCTGGGCATCCGCCAGTCCCCGCGGGGGGACAGGGCCAGGCCGCCCACCTTGGGCCCGTCCGGCAGGCAGGAGCGCTTGAACTGCTGGGCAAAGAACCGGCGGTAGAAATTCTCCAGCCACTTGAGGATGACCGCCCGGTCATAGCGCTCCCCCAGGGCGTGCAGGGCCAGCCGAAACACCTTCCGGGGGGCGAAGCCCCAGCGGACGGCGTAGTACAGGAAGAAGTCGTGCAGCTCGTACGGCCCCACCAGGTCCTCGGTCTTCTGGGCAATCTCCCCCTGACTGGGGGGGAGCAGCTCGGGGGAGACGGGGGTGGCCAGGATGTCCCGGAGGACGGCGGCCAGCTCCGGGTCGCTCCCCTCCGCCCGGTCGGCGGAGTAGGCCACCAG
>CASECK010000026.1 GCA_949286295.1 uncultured bacterium
TTTTAGACCGTTTTCCGTTCCGATGGACACGCCCCCATAGGGCGGTGCCCGCTCCCCGGGTCAGACCTTGAAGTCCACCGAGGTGTCCCCTCTCTCATCCACGCCGAACTCGTAGTCCTTGCCGGGCAGGATGGCGTTGAGCAAAATCCCGCAGATGGCGGCCACCGCCAGGCCGGACAGGCTGACCTCGATGGTGCCCAGGGTGAAGGCGACCGCGCCGGAGTAGTTGACCCCGATGGCCAGCACCATAATGATGGCGGCGATGATGACGTTGCGGCTGTTGGTGAAGTCCACCTGATTTTCCACGATGTTGCGCACGCCCACGGCGGAAATCATCCCGTAGAGCACCATGGACACGCCCCCCATGGTGGCCGTGGGCATGGCGGACACCAGGGCCGCGAACTTGGGGGAAAAGGACAGGATGATGGCCAGGCCCGCCGCGATGCGGATGACCTTCGGGTCGTACACCCGGGACAGGGCCAGCACCCCGGTGTTCTCGCCATAGGTGGTGTTGGCCGGGGCCCCGAACAGGGCGGCCAGGGAGGTGGCCAAGCCGTCGCCCAGCAGGGTGCGGTGCAGGCCGGGGTCGCTCAGGAAGCTGCGCTGGCAGGTGGAGGAGATGGCGCAGATGCCGCCGATGTGCTCCACCATAGTGGCCAGAGCCAGGGGCATAATGGTCACCGCCGCGGTGAGCAGCATCCCGGTGTCCAAATCCGGCCGGCTAAACAGGCCCATCATGGTGTCCTCATACCGGAAGGGCAGGCCGATCCAGGGCGCGTCCAGCAGGGCCTGGACCTTGGCCGGCTCCATGACCTCCATCCCGGCCAGCTGGCAGACGGCGGCCGCCCCGTAGGAGCCCACCACGCCCAGCAGAATGGGGATAATCTTCACCATTCCCCTGCCCCAGATGTTGCAGCACACCACCACGGCGATGGCAATCAGGGCCAGCGGCCAGTTGGTGCGGCAGTTGGAGATGGCGGTGGAGCTGAGGGTCAGGCCGATGCAGATGATGATGGGACCGGTGACGATGGGCGGAAAATAGCGCATCACCGTCTTGGTGCCGAACACCTTGAACAGGGCGGCCAGCACCGCGTACAGCAGCCCCGCCAGCACCACGCCGAAGCAGGCGTAGGGCAGCATCTCGGTATTGGCCACGGTGGCGTTGCCCTGGCTGTCGGGCAGCATGGGGGCGATGGCCTGATAGCCGCCGATGAAGGCAAAGGAGGAGCCCAGAAAGGCGGGCACCTTCCACTTGGTCAGAAAATGGAACAGCAGGGTGCCCGCGCCGGCAAACAGCAGCGTGGAGGACACAGACAGGCCTGTCAGGGCGGGGACCAGGACCGTGGCGCCGAACATGGCGAACATATGCTGCACGCCCAGGACCATCATCTTGGGCGCGCCCAGCTGCCGGGCGTCGTAAATGGCGTCGTTTTGTTGCTTCATTCGTCAAACTCCCTTCTTCGTTTTACCCACAAAAAAGACGACCACCAAGCGTGATCGTCAGCCACAGGGGGAAAAAGGGAACGCTTCCGCCGCCATATGTTTCGCCAGCAGGCCGGTCATCGCGCGCTCCCCCTTTCTGTTTCGAGTTATGATATCACAACGGCAACGGCAAGCGGCCGCGCCGCTTGCCCGCCGGAGACCGGCATAAACGGTCCAGCTATAATGTAACAAGCACAACTCGCCTTTTGCGCCGCAGACTTGCAGCATTTTGTTTATTATACCATGAGTGCAGCGCACGAATGGTATAATGCGTCATCTTTTTCGGTTGCCCCGGCAGGGGCGAGAAAAAGGACTTAAATCCGAGTATAATAGCCGCTCTGCGGGTATTATACCAGGATTCCCCCTTCGATGCAAGGGGCGGGACGGCATATTTTTGGTTTTTTCAGCCCGCTTCCCCCTCCCGGTGGGGAGGGGGAGCGCTCAGCCGTCCTCCTGGTCCTCCCGCTCCAGCTGCCTGGCCTGCTCGGCCAGGTCGGCCAGGGTGATGGACTCAAAATAGTCCTCCACCAGCTTGCCCAGCTCCCGCCACATGGGCAGGGTGGCGCACTTCCAGCGGCGGGGGCACTGCTCCACATTCCGCTCCAGGCAGGTCACCGGCGCAAGAGAGAGCTCCGTGGCCCGGAGAATGCTGCCCACCGAGCAGGCCTCGGGGGCCACGGCCAACTGATACCCGCCCCCTTTGCCCCGCAGGCCGGACACCAGCCCCACCTGCACCAGTTTTTTCATGATGGCCTCCAAATACTTCTCCGAGATGCACTGGCGCTGGGCAATATCTTTCAGGGCCACATAGCCCTTGTCCCGGTCCAGGGCCAGCTCGATCATCACCCGGAGCGCGTAGCGGCCCTTGGTGGAAATCATCACGGCGCTTGTCTCCTCCTTTTGTTCCACTGTACTGTCAGGTAACCCATTATACTATCGGGTTGGAGGTTTTTCAACCCCCTATTCCCCTCCCCTATTGCAAATTTTGGGCAAACCTCCTATAATGGATGGTATCTTGATAAAACTCTCCCCCATGGAGGCCCGCCATGTCCCTTGACGCCAAAAGCCGTGCTCTGTGGCAGGGCATCGCCCCCCAGCAGCGCGCCGCCTTCTTCTCCGCCTTGGTGTGCGGCTATCTGGTGCATCTGTACGCCTTTACCAACCTGATTCCCAACTCCGACGGCCTGAGCCGGGTCTTCGACCTCCAGCAGATGACGGTCTCCGGCCGGTGGCTGCTCCACTACGCCTCCGCCCTGAACGGGTTTACCCAGATGCCCGCCGCCATTGGGCTGTTGTCGGTGCTGTTTCTTGCTCTGGCCGCCGCCCTAGCCGTGGACCTGCTGGGCCTGCGCGGCCGGGTGCTCTCCGCCCTGGCGGGGGCGGTGATGGCCGCCTTCCCCGCCGTGGGGTACACCTTCTTATACCTGTTCACCGCCTCGGCCTACTGCCTGGCCATCCTGCTGGCGGTGCTGGCCGTGTGGCTGGCCCGGCGGGGAGGGGCCGGCTGGCCGGCCGGCGTGCTGGCCCTGGCGGCGGCCATGGGCATCTATCAGGCCTATGCCGCCCTGGCCATCGCCCTGGCCCTGCTGGCGGTGCTCCGCCGGGCGCTGGAGCCAGAAGCCGGCTTCCGGGACACGCTGCGCCTGGGGCTGCGCCTGGCCGCCTTCCTGGCCGCCGGGGCCGCGCTCTACTATGTCATCCTCCAGCTCTTTCTGCGCGCCAAGGGGCTGGAGCTGCTGGACTACTTGGGGATGAACGCCGCCAGCAGCGGCTACCCCTTCGCCCAGCTGCCCCGGCTCATCTTTGACAGCTACCGGCAGGCGGCGGCCTTCTTCTTCCTGCCCGGCTCGGCCAACGGCTTTGCCAGCGGGGCCTTCTGCCTGGTCAACCTGCTGGCCTTGCTGCTGGGGGTCCTCGCCCTGGCGGGGCACTTCACCTGCCATCAGCTGTGGAGCCAGCGGTGGCGGACGGCGGGCGCGCTGGCCCTGCTGGCCCTGCTCCCCCTGGGGATGAACTTTATGCAGGTGCTCAGCCCCTGGTCCGCCCCCACCCCGCTGATGAAATACTCCTTTGTGTCCGCCTACCTGCTGGTGTTCCTGGCGCTGGACCGGGCGGACGCCCTTCCCCAGGGCCGGCTGCGCGCCCTGCCAGCGGCCGGGGCCCTGTGGTGCGCCGCGCTGCTGCTGTTCTGCCTGAACACCAACAACCTGCTGTACACCGCCTCGGCCCAGGCCCACCGGGCCACTGAGAGCTATGCCACCCGGCTGCTGGGGCGCATCGAGGCCTGCGAGGGCTACCGCCCCGGCATGGAGATTGCCGTGGTGGGGGCCGTCCCGGCCGGGCAGATTGTCTCTGACATCCCCAGCTACCGCCAGGTGGAGCACTACAGCGTTCCCCTCCACTCGGTGCTCACCCTGAACAAGCACATCTATTACTACCTCAGCGACTGGCTGAACTTCCCCGTGGACGAGCCGGACGAGCAGACCATGCTGGCCATCTCAGCGGACCCCGCCTTTCAGGCCATGCCCCTCTACCCCGCCCAGGGCAGCGTCCAGGTCCTGGACGGCCGGGTGGTGGTGCGTATGGCCCAGACGTACACCCCCAAGTCCGACTACGAGATTGCCTATGAGAACAGGAGATAAGCTCATGCAGGAACAAGAGAGACGCGGGCTGCTGTCGGTGGTCCTGCCCGCCTATAACGAGGAGGCCTCCGTCCCCCGGGCGGCCCAGGTCATCTGCGGCCTGCTCACCGGGGCGGGCATCGCCCATGAGCTGATTTTTGTGGACGACGGCTCCCGGGACGGCACCTGGCCGGCCATTCAGGCCCAGTGTCTCCGCTTCCCCCAGGTCCGGGGGGTGCGCTTCTCCCGGAACTTCGGCAAGGAGGCCGCCATCTTCGCCGGCCTGGCCCAGGGCGCGGGGGACTGCCTGGCGGTGCTGGACTGCGATTTGCAGCACCCGCCGGAAAAACTGCTGGAGATGTACCGCCTGTGGCAGCAGGGCTATCAGGTGGTGGAGGGGGTCAAGACCAGCCGGGGGCGGGAAAATCCCCTGCACACCCTGGCGGCCCGGACCTTCTACTCCGCCATCAGCAGCGCCACCGGCATCGATATGTCCCGGGCCTCTGACTTTAAGCTGCTGGACCGGCGGGCGGTGGACGTGCTGCTGGCCATGCGGGAGAAGAACGCGTTCTTCCGGGCCCTGTCCTCCTGGATTGGCTTTCGCACCGCCCAGGTGGAGTTTCAGGTCCAGCCCCGCCTGGAGGGGCAGTCCAAGTGGTCCATCCGCAGCCTGGTGCGCTACGCCGTCACCAACCTCACCTCCTTCTCCACCGCGCCCCTCCAGCTGGTCACCCTGCTGGGGATGCTGGTCTTTCTCTGCTCGGTGCTGCTGGGGCTGCGCTCCCTGTGGCAGAAGTTCACCGGCCAGGCCCTGGAGGGCTTTACCACCGTCATCCTCCTCCAGCTGTTCATCGGGAGCATCCTGATGATTTGCCTGGGAATCATCGGCTACTACGTGGCCAAAATCTACGACGAAATCAAGGACCGGCCCCGGTATATCGTGGCCGAACGCTGCGGGGGCGGGGCCGATGATGCACAAACTGAAGCAACTCTTTGACCCCACTCTCTTCCGCTTCCTGCTGGTGGGGGTGGTCAACACCTTGGTGGGCTACGGGGTCATGTTCGGGCTGTACAATCTGGCGGGGCTGCACGCCTGGGGCGATGCCGGGGAGTGGCTCTCCTCCGCCGCCAACTACCTTGTGGGCAGCGTGGTCAGCTTTTTTCTGAACAAGCACTTCACCTTCCGCAGCCGGGAGAAGGGCGCCCGGGTGGTGGCGCGCTTTGCCGTCAACATCGCCGTGTGCTGGCTGTTGGCCTACGGTATGGCCCAGCCCCTGATGGGCTGGCTGTTGGCCGGGATGGGGTTGAGCCCCCAGTGGGAGGGCAACCTGACCCTCCTGGCCGGCTCTGGCCTGTTTGTGGTGCTCAACTATTTCGGCCAGCGGTTTTTCGCCTTCCGGAGCAAGGACTAAAACCAGGCCCGGCCGTCCCACAGGACGGCCGGGCCTGGTTTTGCTCTACCGGCGCTATTTCCCCTTCCGCCCCCGCCGCAGGTCCGCCCCAATCAGCGCCCCGCACCAAACCAGCAGCAAAATCAGGACAAGCAGCGCGCAGTTGCGGAAAAAGTCCTGGGGCAAAATGAGAATCACCGGGTCGGTCCGCCAGTCGAACATCCAGTTGTCCTTGCCGGGAAAGAACAGGGTGTGAAAGACGGTGAAGGCCCGCTCAAAGTCCAGGGCGGCCAGGCCGCCCACCGCCAGAAAGGCCGCCCCCAGCCCCAGGGCCGCCCAGAATCCGGGGCCGCGGCCCAGCAGGCGGCGGGGTCTCAGCCTCCGCCGCCGGGCAACGGCCATCACCGCCGCCAAAGCCGCGGCCGAACCCGCCAGGACCCCCAGGTCCAGCAGAAACAGCCCCCGCACATCCGCGAAGTGCTCCGCCCCCGAGGCGGAGAAGGGCAGCACGCCAGCGGAGAAGTCCTCTGTCCGGCCGGTGCAGTAGTCCAGCACCTGGTCATAGGCCGCCCGAATCTCCGCCTGGCTCAGGCCGGTGCGGGCGGGCAGATTCATCGCGCCGATATGGGCGTAGTAAAAGGGCCGGCACAGGATGGGCACGGCCACCGACGCGGACAGCACCAGCAGGGCAATCAGCGGGGCCAGAAGCGCGGCCAGCAGCCTGCTGTCCCTCATGGAAGCTCCCTCCTCTTTCTCAGAACGTCATCTGTCTTTCATCATAACACGGCCCATCCCTTCTGGCAACAGCAAACAGGCCCGGAGAAACTCCGGGCCTGTTGTATGCCAGCGCAACTCAGGCGCTCTTTTTCTTGCCAAAGATGGTGATGCAGCCCTCCACGGCCAGCACGATGGCCAGCACAAAGAGCATGGTGCCCAGCACCGCCTGGGCATAGGGACCCCAGTCGCCGGCCGCCACAGTGCCCGCGGCAATCTTGCCGGCCTGGGTGGTGACGGTCTGGAACAGAGAGGTCAGGGTGACAATCAGCATAAACAGCATGGGGATGTAGAACATCTTGTTGTTTTTGCCGATGTTGCCCAGCCAGGCGCACACGGTGAGCAGGGCCAGCGCGGCCAGCAGCTGGTTGGCGGCGCCGAACAGGGGCCAAATCTTGGAGTAGCCGGTCATGCCCAGGCCCACGCCCAGCACCACGGTGATTACGGTGGCCACCACGGGGTTGCACAGCACGGCTTTGAAGCCGGTGGCGTCCTTGTAGGTCTGGCCGGGCTTGAGCCAGAACTCCTGGAACATATACCGGGCCAGACGGGTGGCGGTGTCCAGGGAGGTCAGGCAGAACACGGACACGGTGAGCACCAGCAGAGAGCTGATGGTCCCCTGGGCCCCCTCCAGGCCGGGGATGGAGGCCACCATCCGGGAGATACCGGTGGCGAACACATTGGTGGGGGTGACAATCTCTCCCGAGGCGTACTCCGTCCAGATGAAGGACACGGCGGCCAGGGAGATGAGGGCCAGCACACACTCGATGAGCATACCGCCGTACGCAATGGGCTTGGCGTCCCGCTCGTGGTCCAGCTGCTTGGCGGTGGTGCCGGACCCCACCAGGGAGTGGAAGCCGGAGATTGCGCCGCAGGCGATGGTGACAAACAGGGCGGGGAACACATAGCCCAGCGAGGTGCCGGTGGGGGCCAGCTCATCGTACCAGCCGGTGAAGGCGGGCATATCCATGTGGGCGGCGTCCGCGCCGGTCAGGCCGGCCCCGATGACGCCCACGGCCGCGATAATCATCATGGCGTACAGCAGGAAGGAGGACAGATAGTCCCGGGGCTGCAGCAAAATCCACACCGGCGCCACCGAGGCGATAAGGATGTACACGCCGATAATCCACATCCAGGCGGTGTTGGACAGATAGATGGGGTGCCAGTTCAGGCCGATGACCAGGCAGACCACGATGCCCACGCAGCCCAGGATGGTGGCCAGCAGCAGCGAGGCCCCCCGGCGGTACACGAAAAAGCCGAACAGGATGGCCATGACGATGAACAGCAGGGAGATTACCGCCACGGAGGCGTTGGTCTCGTTATGGGAGCCGTCGGCGTTGAAGCCCACGAAGGTGCTGGCCACGATGGAGGCGAAGGCGGCCACCACCAGCACCAAGGTCAGATAGGAGAACGTCAAAAACAGCTTCTTGGCCCGCTCGCCGATGTTCAGGGCGACCACCTCGCCCAGGGACTGGCCCTTGTGGCGGATGGAGGCGAACAGGGCGCCATAGTCATGGACCGCGCCGAAGAAGATGCCGCCGATGAGCACCCACAGCACCACCGGCATCCACCCGAACACCGCGGCCTGGATGGGGCCGTTGATCGGGCCGGCGCCGGCGATGGAGGAAAAGTGATGGCCCATCAGTACGGGGGCCTTGGCGGGCACATAGTCCATGCCGTCCTCCAGCTCGTGGGCAGGGGTCGGACGGGAGTCGTCCACGCCCCACTGCTTGGCAAGCCATCCGCCGTAGAAAATGTATCCCGCGGCGAGGATGACAATGCCGACAATGACAACCAACATTGCATTCATTTCGTTTATCCCTCTCCTTTACACTCAGAAATGATGCGCCCCACCATCCGCTCCAGGTCCCTCACCAGGGGCCTGCCCGCGCGGTTGGCGGCGGCAACGCCTGTGGACAGGTCCACGGCGGCTATTCGAAACTCCATCCATCCATGGAGCGATAGCTTATAGTCCCGGCGCTTTTTCAGCTTTTTCAACTGCTCCAGCGCCCGGGGGGTGGCGCTGTCGTACAGCACCACGGCGGTAAGATAGGTGGACATATGCTGGGCGTGGGGCCGCACCCGGGGCAGGCCGTCGGCCAGCACCCGGGCAAATATCTCCTCCACCCCGGCCTCGTCCAGCGTCCCCGCGTCCCAGAGGTAGAGATACTCGTGATTCTCCGCCGCCCACAGCTCCGCTTTTTTGAGCAGCACATACTGGCTGCCCCGGCAGTGGTAGGCGCACAGGGCCTTCAGCCCGGTTCCGTCCTCCACCTCCTCCACGTCGTAGTAGGAGGAATATATCGTTTTCAGCCGCCGCACGGCGGCCTGGCTCAGTTGGGACACCGGAGTTCCTCACCTTCCCGCAATCTGAATATCACGCCGGAATTTCTTAACAAATTGTAAACTGTTAGGTATCATACCAGATTCCTGGCGTTTTTGCAAGATAATCCCTGTTGCAAGCATACAAAATAGCTGCCCCGCGCCGGAAAATTTTTGTCTGTTTTCCCCTTCCCCCCCTCCTTCTTTTCCCACATTGACAACCTTTCGACGATACACTACAATGTTAAGAACAACAGGTCCGGAAAGGAGGCGCGCTCTTGGAACATTCCGTCCGGCCACAGGCCCTCCCGCGGCTGTTCTCCCGCTGGCGGCAGCTGGCCCTCCCCTCGCTGTTTCTGCTGGGGGTCATCTACTATGAAGAGCTCTTTTTGAAACTGTTTTGCTTCCGCTCCCTGTCCGTTCAGGGCGCGGTGTTCACCTTTTTGCTGACCATTCCCCAGGCGGCCCTGCTGGGGCTGCTGTGCGGCGGGGTCTCCCCCCGGCGGGGTCGGGTGCTGCTGCCCGTCTGCACCGCCGTAATCTCCCTGTGGATTGGCTCCCAGGCGGTCTATTACCACCTGTTCAAAACCTTTCTCACCCTCTTCTCCCTGACCAAGATGGCCATGGTGGCCGGGGCCTTCGGCGATATGGCGGTGGGGGAGCTGCTGGTCAACTGGTTTCCCATCCTGATGATGGCGGCCCCGGTGGTCCTCTCCCTGCTGCTGCGAAACAAGCTCATCGGCCAGGCGCAGGCCAGCGGCCTGCGCCTGAAGTGGGCGGCCATGGCCGCCGCGGTTCAGCTGGGCGCCATGGGCGTGCTGCTGCTGTGCGGGGGTGGGGTGCTCTCCCTGCGGTACATCTATTATCAGACCGCCACCCCGGAGCTGGAGGTCCAGAATTTCGGCGTGCTCACCCAGACCCAGTTAGAGCTGCGCCGGGTGTTCTTCGGCATCCAGCCCGCCGTCGGGGACGACGGGCCGGACGGCCCCGCCCTGCCTGTGGGCGGGGACCTCTCCCTCCCGCCCCAGCCCGCCGGGGAGGAGGGGTACCACACCCTGCCCATCGATTTCGCCGCCCTGATGGAGGGAGAGACGGACAAAAACCTGCTGCTGGCCCACCAGTGGTTTTCCCAGCGCGACCCCACCCCGGAAAACCGCTGGACCGGCTATTTTAAGGGCAAAAATCTCATCTGGATTGTGGCCGAGGGCTTCTCCACCCTGGCCATGGACCCCCAGCGGACCCCCACCCTGTGGCAGCTGTCCCACGAGGGCTTTGTCTTTGAAAACTTCTACACCCCGCTCTGGGGGGTGTCCACCTCTGACGGAGAGTACGTGACCACCACCGGCTTAATTCCCAAATCCGGCGTGTGGAGCTACTCCCTGTCCGCGGAAAACGAGATGCCCTTCGCCCTGGGCCGCCAGTTCCGGAAGGAGGGCTACCGCACTATGGCCTTCCACGACTATCTGTACAACTACTACGACCGGGACAAGTCCCACCCCAACATGGGCTACGAGTATTACGCCCTGGGGCAGGGGCTGGAGCTGGAGCAGGTCTGGCCCCCCTCCGACCTGGAGATGATGGAGCAGATTGTGCCCATGTTCGCCAGCGAGGAGCAGTTCATGGTCTACTGCCTGACGGTCAGCGGCCACCTGAACTATACGCTGGAGGAGAACGCCATGTCCGCCCGGCACTGGGACGCGGTGAAGGACCTGCCCTACTCCGAGCCGGTAAAGTGCTACCTGGCCTGTCAGATGGAGCTGGAGCTGGCGGTGCGGAATCTGGTCGAACAGCTGGAGGCGGCGGGAAAGTTAGAGGACACGGTCATCGTCCTGTCCGCCGACCACTACCCCTACGGCCTCACCGACGAGGAGTACAGCGAACTTCTGGGCCACCCGGTGGACCCGGTGTTCGAACTCTATGAGAACACCCTTATCCTCTGGAACAGCGCCATGGAGGCCTCCCCTGTCACGGTGGAGAAGTACTGCTCCAGCCTGGATGTGATGCCCACCCTGTCCAACCTCTTCGGCCTGGAGTACGACTCCCGGCTGATTATGGGCTCGGACATTCTGTCCGGCGACCCGCCCCTGGTCATCTTCGCCAATTACAGCTTTATCAACGACGTGGGCTACTACAACTCCGCCCTGGACCTGTTCACCCGCTGGGACGGGCGGGAGCCGGACCCGGAGCAGGTGGCCAGCATGGTGGACGAGGTCCAAAACCGGGTGGCCTACTCCGCCGTGATTTTAGACTACGACTACTACCGCATCGCCTTAGATGCCCTGTCCCGGGAATAGGGACCCCGGGGCGGGGCGGGGCGCGGCGGAGCGCTCCCGTCCCGCCCCCATAACGCGCCGCAAGGCCCGCCGTCATAGACGGCGGGCCTTGCGGTGTTGTAAAGAGAGGGAAGGAAATAGGAAGAAATCTGAATGCGTATCTCAAACCGCGCTGCCGCGGGAGCTTTTGTCCTTCGCTTTATCTGGCTTTATCCTATCACGTTCCGGCGGTCCAATCTTCACCAAATCTGGAACTTTCCGTGAACATACTGTGAACGCTCCCGGGCCCCCGGTCCGGTCACATATCGTGGCCCTCCCGCTTCATCCGCAGCTCCTTGTCCCCGGCCATGGGGTCCTGGGCGTTGGCCTGCGGGTCGGTGCGGTTTTGTCCGGCAATGGGGGCGCTGCCGCGCAGGTCCCGTCCCTGCCGTTTGTCCTGCTTGGATTTGTTCATGCCAATCGGCCTCCTTTTTCAGTGGGATGCCCTTAGTCTCCCCCGTTGAAGGAAAAAAATCCTCACACAGCACGCTGTGTGAGGATTTTTTTCAAATTCCCAGCTGGACCCACAGGTCGTTATAGAGCGCCAGGGTCTCGGCGGGCAGGTTCTCGTACATCGTGCACCGCTCCAGCACCTCGGGGGGGGCGGCCATAATCTCATACAGCTCCATGTCCAGCGGCTCGCCGTACTGCTCCTCGTACCACTGGGGGTACATCTCCAGGGCCTCGGCGTTGGGGGAGGCGTACCAGATATAGTCCATGTTGGCCAGGTTGGAGTCGGTGGAGGCGATGAAGTTGATCCACTCGTGGGCCTCCTCCACGTTCTTGGCGTCCTTCAGGATGCACATGGCGTCCACAAACCAGTTGGAGCCCTCCTCGGGGATGACGAAGGCCAGGTCGGGGTTGACCTCATACATGGTGAGGTAGTCGCCGGCGTAATAGGTGGCGATGGCCAGGTTGCCCCCCTGCATGGTGGAGAACACCTCGTCCATGCCCTGCCCGGCGTAGATGCCCTTGGCCTTGGCGTCGGCCAGCAGCTGATAGGCCTGGCGAATCTGGGTCTCGTCGGTGGTGTTCACGTCATAGCCCAGATAGTACAGGGCCATGGCAAAGGCGTCCCGGGAGTTGTCGATGAGCAGGATGTTGTCCACATACTTCTCGGAGAACATGACCTCCCAGCTGGTGATGGGCTCGTCCACCATGGCGGTGTTGTAGATGATGCCGAAGGTGCCCCAGGTGTAGGGGACGGTATACTCGTTGTTGGGGTCGAAAGAAAGTCCCTTGTACTGCCCGTCAATCTTCTCATAGTTGGGAATCAGGCTGTAATCCAGTTTCTGAAGCCGGTCCTCCGCAATCAGCCGGGCAATCATATAGTCAGAGGGGACGATGACGTCATAGTTGGTTCCGCCCAGCTCCAGCTTGGAGTAGAGCTCCTCGTTGCTGGGGGCGATGTCGTAGTTGACCGTGATGCCGGTCTCCGCCTCGAATTTCTCAATCAGGCTCTCGTCGATATACTCCCCCCAGCTGCACACATTGACCTGCCGGGTCTTGCCGGGGTCAGCCGTGCCGCTGCCGCCCGTCCCCGCGCTCCCGGTGGAAGCGGAGCCATCCATGGCGCATCCGGACAGGAGCAGGCCCGCCGCCATGGCGCAGGCGGCAGTCAAGGCAGTGATTTTTTTCAATTGATCATTCCTCCAGTTCGTTTGATTTTTATCTCCAGGCCTGTCAGGCCGTGAGAACACAGCACCGGACTTACCGGCGGACCAGGGCCGACCCCCGGCGCTTCTCCAGCCGGGCCTCCCGGATGTTGATGACCAGCAGCAGCACCAGCACCACGCCGAACAGCAGGGTGGACACGGCGTTGAGCTCGGGGCTCACCTTCCGGCGGACCATGCCGTAAATTTCGATGGCCAGGGTGGAGGCGTTGCCGGCGGTGAAGTAGGAGATGACAAAGACGTCCACGCTCATGGTGAAGGCAATCAGGGCGCCGGAGACGATGCCCGGCTTAATCTCGGGCACCACCACCTTCCAGAAGGCCCCCATCCAGGTGCAGCCCAGGTCCTGGGCCGCGTCAATCAGACTGCCGTCCATCTGCCGCAGCTTGGGCAGGACGTTCAAAATCACATAGGGGATGTCAAAGCAGATGTGGGCCAGCAGCAGGGTGACAAAGCCCATCTCCAGCCGGGGCAGGGTGCGGCGGAAATTGACCTCTAAAAAGCCCACAAAGTCGTTCCATCCGGCGATGGCCGCCACAAAGAAGATGCACAGCGCCACACCGGTGACGATGTCGGCGTTCATGATGGGGATGTTGTTCACCGACAGGATGGGGTCCCGCCAGCGCTTCTTCATCCCGTACAGCCCCACCGAGGTAAAGGTGCCCACCACGGTGGAGATGGCGGTGGCCAGCACCGACACCAGCAGGGTGTTGTACACCGCCTGCATGATGCGCCGGTCCTGGAACAGCTCCTGATACCAGCGCAGGGAGAAGCCCTGCCACACCGCGTTGCTGTTGGCCTCGTTGAAGGAGAAGACCACCAGCAGCAAAATGGGGGCGTACAGGAACAGGAAAATCAGGCCCATAAACAGGCGGCTGCCCACGCGGCTGCTCTTTTTCATAGAATCACCGCCTGTTCCTCGCCCTCGCCAAAGCGATTCATCACCCACATACAGGCCACCACCACAATCATCATCACCAGGGCGATGGCGCTGCCCAGGTTGGGGTTGTAGGCCCCGCCAACAAACTGATTTTCAATCAAATTGCCCAGCAGCATCTGGGTGTTGCCCCCCATCATCCGGGAGATGGCGAAGGTGGACACCGAGGGGACGAACACCATGGTGATGCTGGAGAGCACCCCGGGCAGGGACAGGGGCAGAATGACCCTCCGGAACACCCGGGCGGAGTTGGCCCCCAGGTCCCGGGCGGCCTCCAGCAGGGAGTGGTCCAGCTTAATCAGCACCGAGTACACGGGCAGCACCATAAAGGGCAGATAGTTGTACACCATGCCCAGCACCACCGCCCCCTGGGTGCGAATCATGCGGAAGCGCTCGATTTCCGTGCCAAACAGGCCGTTAATCAGGTCAAACAGGCCGATGAAGTCAAAAAACTGGTTGAGCAGGCCGTTGTTCTCCAAAATGGCCATCCAGGAGTAGGTCCGCAGCAGGAAGTTGACCCACATGGGCAGCATGATGAGCACCATGGCCACCCGCTGAAAGCCGGGGCCCTCCTTTGCCATCACATAGGCCAGGGGGTACCCGATGAGCAGGCACACCACCGTGGCCACCAGGGCCAGGCGGAACGAGCGCAGAAAAATCACCGCGTAGGCGCCCATGCGGGTAAAATTCTCCAGGGTGAAGCCGCCGGCGGCGGCGCCGGTCACCTGGGAGTCGATGGCCGAGGTGGTAAAGGCGTACGCCACCACCATCAGGATGGGAATGACCACAACCAGGGCCATCCACAGCACATAGGGGGCGGCCAGCCAGGACAGCCTACTCTTCATAGCGCCCCTCCTCTTCCTGGTCGGGCTCCAGCGTGGCGTCGCCAATCTCGTCGTACTCCTCGGAGTAAGAGGAGTAATCGCCAAACATCCCGGAGTAGGCGCTCTTTTTCATCACATGGATGCCGTCGGGGTCGATTTTGATGCCGATGTGGCTGCCCACCGGGCAGAAATCGGTGGTCTGAATCAGCCACTTAAAGCCATAGAAGTCCACGATGGTGTCGTAGTGGACCCCTTTGAAGGTGACGGCGGTGACCGTCCCCTTCAGCTGGCCCTGGTCCTCGGGGACGATGTCCACGTCCTCAGGCCGGATGACCACGTCCACCGCCTCGTCCTTGGCAAAGCCCTTGTCCAGACACGGGAAGCGGCGGTTGAAAATCTCCACCACCCCGTCGGCGCGCATGATTCCGTCCAGGATGTTGCTCTCGCCGATAAAGTCGGCCACAAAGGCGTTTTTGGGCTCGTTATAGATGTCCTCGGGGGTGCCAATCTGCTGGATGCGGCCCTCGTCCATCACCACCACGGTGTCCGACATGGCCAGGGCCTCCTCCTGGTCGTGGGTGACGTAGACAAAGGTGATCTCCAGGGCCTGCTGAATCCGCTTCAGCTCGCCCTGCATATCTTTGCGCAGCTTCAGGTCCAGCGCGCCCAGAGGCTCGTCCAGCAGCAGGACCTTCGGCTGGTTGACCAGCGCCCGGGCGATGGCCACCCGCTGCTGCTGGCCGCCGGACAGCTGGCTGACCCGGCGCCGCTCAAAGCCCTTGAGGTTGACCACCTCCAGCATCTCCATGACCCGGCGGCGAATCTCCTCCTCGCTCAGCTTCACTTTCCTGCGCCCGGCCGTCTTTCCGGCCGCGTCCTTCTGCTCCTGGACCTTCGGGATGCGCAGGCCAAAGGCGATGTTTTCAAACACGTTCAGATGGGGGAACAGGGCGTATTTCTGAAACACCGTGTTGACGGCCCGCTTATGGGGCGGGACAGAATTGATCCTCACACCGTCAAAGAGGACGTCGCCAGAGGTGGGGGTCTGAAAACCACCGATGATTCGAAGCGTGGTGGTTTTGCCGCACCCGCTGGGACCCAGCAGTGTGAGGAATTCCTTGTCTTTGATATAGAGATTGATGCCGTCCAGCACCACCTCGCCGTCAAAGGCCATGGTGCACCCGGACAGGCGAATGAGCTCCTTGCCCATGTATGTTCCCCCATTTCTATTAGCTTGGTTGTCAGCTCCCTCGATTTTTTCACCCGGGTCGGCGGCGCCGCTGGCGCGCGTCCGGGGGGCCGGGCTTTCACGGATAGCGAGATAAACTATATCCGCTCCCACCGGAAATGTCAATGATTTTTCCCAAAATTCCGGCATTATTTTTTCCCGGGGGAAATCCCGGTCATTCCCTTGCGGCACAAGGGAAAGGGAGGAGGTTCCCCTCCTCCCCCGTTCTCCCTGGCCCCATGGGCTTTTTCCACTTTGCCCCTGTCCGCCTATGTCCGCTCCCGCCGGATGAGCAGCTTCAGCGCCTCCACCCCGGCGGTGACGGCGATGGAGGTGTCGTGACTCTCCCGCTGGTCCAGTCCGGCCTTTTCCCGCTCCTGGTTCCAGATGACATGGAACACCGCGCCGCACCGGACTGCCCGGGTGGCGGCCACCGCGAAGAGCGCGGCGGACTCCATCTCGCTGGCCAGCACCCCCAGCCGCTTCCAGGCCTGCCACTTCTGCTCCAGCTGCCAGGACACGGGCATCCGCTCCGGGGCGTGCTGCCCGTTGAAGGACTCCTTGCCCTGGACCACCCCGGCGTGCCAGGCGCAGCCCAGCCCCCGGCAGGCCTCCGCCAGGGCGCAGGTGACGGAGAAATCCGGGACGGCGGGCCACTCGATGGGGGCGTACTCCCGGCTGGTCCCCTCCATGCGCACCGCGCCGGTGGCCACCACCACGTCGCCGCTCTGGACGGGCAGCGCGATTCCCCCGCAGGTACCCACCCGGATGAAGGTGTGGGCGCCCAGGTTGGCCAGCTCCTCCATGGCGATGGCGGCGGAGGGGCCGCCGATTCCCGTGGACACCACGCTGACCTTCTCCCCCAGCAGCTGTCCCGTATAGCTTACATACTCCCGGTTGGTCCTGACGTGGACCGGGTTGTCAAAGTGCCGGGCGATGGCCTGACACCGGCCCGGGTCCCCGGGCAAAATACAGTAGCCCCCCACATCCCCGGGGCCGCACTGAATGTGGAACTGCACTTCCCGCTCCCGCTCGTTCATGCTCCTGCCTCCTGTTCCGCCGCGCCGCTCTCCGGTCCGCGGCCCGTTTTGTTTCCGGCGGCGCGGAGTCCCTCCCGGGTCCCGCGCCATACCGCCCATACTGTTTGTTTTTATGATTATACCATGACGGCAAAGCCGGAATGGTATCATATGTCATCTTTTTCGGTTGCCCCGTCAGGGGCGAGAAGAAGGACTTAAATCTAAGTATAATAGCCGCTTTGCGGCTATTATACCACACCCCTCCCCCTCCGTACAGTCCGCCCGGTCCGGCAAAACATATTTTTCCATT
>CASECK010000027.1 GCA_949286295.1 uncultured bacterium
GCCCTGACCGCGGCGGTGGCCGGGGTGGACCAGCGGCAGTTCCAAAACCGGATGTGGCGGGACACGCCGGTCCCCTTTCTGGTGACGCTGGCCCTCTACGGGGTCCTGTCCGCCTTTTTCCCCATCCACCAGGTGGACGGCCGTATCCTGGCCGCGCTGGAGGGCGGCTTTCAGCTGTCCTGGCCGGTCCTCCTCCCGGCGGTGGCCCTGCTGCTTCTGCCCTGGCTGAAGGTGAGCGCCGTGGCCTCCATCGCGGTCAGCTGCCTGCTGTCCGCCCTGTGCGCGGTGTGGGTCCAGGGCATGGCCATGGTCCAGGTGCTCCGGGCCTGCCTGCTGGGCTACCGGGCCGTCCAGCCGGGGCTGGAGGAGATTATGTCCGGCGGCGGGCTGCTCTCCATGGCCAACGTGGTGTGCATCGTGCTGCTGTCCTGCGCCTACTCGGGCATCTTTGAGGGCACCGGGATGCTGGACCCGGTGACCCGCCGGATGGGCCGGCTGGTGGACCGGGTGGGCCTGTTTTCCGCCCACGTGGCGGTGTCTTTAGGCTCTTGCGCCCTGTTCTGCAATCAGACGGTGGGCATCGTCATGAGCGCCCAGCTGATGAAGGACGAGTACGCCCGCCGGGACCTGCCCCCCATGGAGCTGGCCGCCAACCTGGGCAACAGCGCCATCAACCTGGCCGGGCTGGTGCCCTGGGCCATCGCCGCCAGCGTGCCCCTGACCACCATGGAGGTGGGGGTGGGGGCGCTACCCCTGGCCTTTTACCTCTACCTGCTGCCCCTGTACTGCTGGCTGCGCCCGGCGGCGGCCCGGCGCCGGGCGGGCCGGAAGAATTAGAAATAATTTGTAAATTTTTCCTGTCCCGTGTTGAGATTCTCCGGCAAATCGTATATACTTTACGCCAAGACCCATTCCGGGACAGAGCCCGGAGACGGCGGCCGCCCCTGTGCCGGCGGCCGCGGAGATAAGGAGAGAGGTATGAGGTTTCACATTGTCAGCGACAGTTCCTGCGACTTGGGCGGGGAGGTATGCCGGCAGCTGAACGTGGGCCTGGTTTCCTTTTACGCCGCTCTGGGGGACGAGCGCTACTACCGGGAGGAGCGGGACATCTCCACCCGGGAGTTTTACCGGCGCATGGCGGAGATGCCCGGCGTGTTCCCCCGCACGTCCATGCCCACCGTGGAGGACTACCTGGCCCAGTTCCGTCCCGCCGCCGCCCGGGGCGAGCCGGTGCTGTGCATCTGCATCAACGCCCCCTACAGCGGCTCCTTCCAGTCCGCCCGGACCGCGGCGGCCGAGCTGGTGGAGGAGTTCCCCGGCGCCAAGATTCTCGTGATGGACTCCCGCTCGGTGACGGTGCTCCAGGGCAAGGTGGTGGAGCAGGCCGCGGCCCTGCGGGACCGGGGCTGTACCCTGGAGGAGACGGTGGCCGCCCTGGAGGGCATCTTAGATACAGGGCGTATTTTTTTCACCACAAACGACTTGGAGTATTTGCGCCACGGGGGGCGAATCGGCCGGGCGGCGGCCACCACCGGGGCCCTGCTGAAGGTAAAGCCCCTCATCGGCTACCAGGGCGGCGAGCTTGTCACCGACGGCATCGCCCAGGGGAGGAAAAAGTCCCTGGCCCGGGTGCGGGAGCTGTTTGTGCGCTACATCCGCCGGGAGGGCATCGACCTGAACGGCTACCTGGTGGCCACCGGCTTTGGCCTGGACGGGGAGGAGCACCAGGCCTTTGCCCGGCAGGTCTACGAGGACCTGCTGGCCCTGGGCTTTGACCGGCCGGAGGTGATGCGCCCCTATCAGCTTGGGGTCACCATCGGCGTCCACACCGGCCCCACCCCGCTGGGGGTGGGCCTCATCCGCCGGGCGGTCCCGGGGACCACATAAGCGCCCGCCGCCGGCGGCCCTACTGGGCCACCGGCGGATATTTTCGTCCCTGCCCTGCATTTTGCCCAAAATCCTTGGAAAAACAGGGGAAACTGTCACGAAATTGTGACTTGTATTTTCGCGAAAATATGGTATCCTCTGTTATGGAATCGGATACGGTTCGACAAGTTTCGCCCGGCCTGCCGGTCCGGGCGTCAGGATATGCCTGCGGGGAGGATTTTGTTATGTCCCGAACTTATCGCGGAAAAGGCGCCCGGGCGCCTGTGACGCTGGCCCTGGCCGGCGTGCTGGCGGCCCTGCTGCTGGTGCTGGTGGCCTGTCAGTTTATCGCCCGCCCCGGCCCGGAGGGGGAGGGCGCCTCCTCCTCCGGACACGCGTCCGGTCAGGGGGGGGAGCAGGACGCCATCCCAACCATCTCCCCCTCCCCGGAGGGGCAGCCCGCCCAGGGGGAGGGGGAGCGATCCTCCGCTCCGGAGGACGGCTCCGCCGCCCCGGGGGAGGAGGGGCGGGAGGGGGCCGTCCCCCCAGTCCAGACGGGGACGGTGCCCAGCGGCGGCTATGACTTCACGCAGCCCGCCCCCGCCGGGGAGGCGGTGGACAACAGCTACTTTGACGACGCGGCCTTTGTGGGCGATTCCCGGACCGACGGCTTTATGATTTACAGCGGCATCGGCACGGGCAAAAACCTGACCTCCAACGGCCTGTCCATTTTCAAGTTGGAGGAGAAGAAGGCGCTGACCATCGGCGGCCGGGACTACACCCTGCTGGAGGCCCTGGCCCTGGAGCAGTACGGCAAGGTCTACCTGTCCCTGGGGGTCAACGAGCTGGGCTACTACGACGACGAGGGCTTTTACGAGAGCTACTGCAAGGCCATCGACAGCATCCGGGCCATCCAGCCCAACGCGGTCATCTACATCCAGGGCCTCATCCCCCTCAACGAGGCCCAGATTGCCGCCAGCAGCGGCCGGACCTACCTGACCAACGACCACCTGCGCATCTACAACGACCTGATGCGCCAGGCGGCCCAGGAGAAGCAGGTGGTCTTCCTGGACCTGTACTCCGAGTTTGCCGACGCCAACGGCTCCCTGCCCGCCGACGCCAGCAAGGACGGCGTCCACCTCTACAAGGAGTACTGCGTGCGCTGGCTGGACTACCTCAAAACCCACACCGTATCCTATGAGCAGCTCTACCCGGAGCAGACAAGTCAGGAGGAGCGCGCATGAAAAACAAAGTCAAACTGGCCATAGCCCTTGTGCTGGGGCTGATGCTGGCCGGCTGCGGCGGCCAGGGGGAGACGGGCGGATACGCCCTGTCCGGCGCCCAGGCCCTTGTGGACGCCGGGGCCTTCTCCGAGCAGCTGGAGCAGCTGGACGGGGATACCGCCTTCGCCCTGTACCGGCTGGCCGATTACGGCCTGAGCCGGGAGGAGTTGGAGGACTGCGCCGTGCTGCGCTCCGCCGGCGCCACCTGCGAGGAGGCGGCCTTCCTGCAAATCGGCGGCGGCGAGGACCAGGCGGAGCAGGCCGCCCAGGCCCTGAGAGACTATGTGTCCGCCCAGATTGACGCCAACCGGGACTACCGCCCCGCCGAGATTCCCAAGTTAGAGGCCGCCCTGGTGGACCGCGCCGGGCAGGTTGTGGTGCTGGTGGTGGCCAGCGATATGGACGCTGCCCGGGCCGCCCTGGCCGCGGGCTGAGGCGCCGGGGCCTCCCGCCGCCCTCGGGAGAGCGGTATCACAAAGAATCAACCCGCCTCCGGCGCAGCGAAAGCTGCGCCGGAGGCGGGTCTGTTTGTCCGGGCAATCACAGGGGGCGGGGTCACCGGAAGGCGCAGGGCTCCTCCACGGTGACGGTGAATTTTTCCAGCAGGGCGATGGGGTGATAGGACAGCTTGCTGGTGCGCAGACCGGGGTCGCCGGTGTCGTCCTCCCGGTTGATAAAGGCCACGCCCTCGTGGGCGAAGTGCTGGGCGAACTGGGCCACCAGCATCTGATAGCAGCCCTCATAGTCCCGGTCGGCCTTCTCAATGTGGGTGAACAGGGTATCCCCGATAATCTCCCCCAGGGAGAAGCCGGCAATCTGCCCCTCCACCAGCAGCATCCCCCCCAGCAGGTCATAGGTCTGATAGTTGTCCAGCACCTCGTGGGTCTTGGCGATGTCCTCGTGGAAGGTGGCCGCCCCCTTGTCCCACCGGGCGGCGTAGCGGTCCAGAAAGTCCTTCACCGCCGGGATATCCGCCGGGGCGATGGGCCGGAAGGTCCAGGTGCCGTAAGTTTTCAGGAATTTGTTCACATGGTTGCGCTGCCCGCTGAGCTTCTTGCCCCGAAAATACTTCAGGTCCTCCGCCCGGTACAGGTAGTCGAAGTTGTCCCGCTCGGCGAGGGCGGCGCTGTTGGGGAAGAACTCCTGGAGCCGCTCCAGCTCGTCCTTGGGGACGGGGTAGAACTGGATGGGCATCTCCCGGCGGCAGCAGTAGGCGGCAATCTGCCGGAAGTGCTCGGGCCGCCCACCCCCCAGGGGGAGGGTAAAGGTGGGCCCCAGTCCGGGGTACTCCACCTTGAAGTACAGCGAGCCGTCGTAGACGGCCCACTCGGTCTTGTACAGGTCCCGCCAGATAAAAACGGTGCCCGGGGTGGTGTCGCAGATGCGGCTGCCGCTGTACCCGAAAAAGGGGCGCAGCTTGGGCAGGTCCTCTAACCGGAGGGGATGAAAGTCCAACATAAATTCAAATCCTTACATCTTTAGATAGTCATAGTATATCGGATAACCGGCCGTAATACCAGCCGGTAACGCCGTCTTTTTTGCACAAAGTCCCGTCTTTGGTCCGCTGCACCACGCTGAGCCGGTCGCCGGGGGAGACGGGCAGGCGGTAGTCGGTGGAATCCTCGCACCAAAGGCCCTCCGGCCCCTGGCGCAGGTAGCAGTTGAGGATGGGCAGCACCCGCCCGCTCTCCAGGTGGCGGCACAGGGAGAGCTCCTCTCCCTGCTCCAGCAGCTCCAGCCCGGCGCGGCCCCAGCGGATGTTCACGCTGTCCCGGCTGGCCTGCTGGCCGTCCAGGGCCAGGGCCTGGGGCAGGCCGTCGTAGCACAGCCAGGAGAAGGCCTCGCTGTCCTCCGAGGGGAGGATGAGGGCGTTGAGCTGCCCGTCCGCCTTGAGCACGCAGGCCCCGTCGATAGAGGCAATCTTCCGCTCCCGCAGGAGGATGGGGGCGGAGGAGGGGATGTCCGGGCGGTAGAGGGTCACCGGCCAGTGGCCCACGATGACCCACTTGTCAAAGGCGCGGCCCTGGCTCAGAAAGTCGTCGTTTTTCATGCATTGCCAGCGGTTGAGCCGCTCCATATGCTCCAGGGAGGGCACGCCCCCGTGGACGAACACCAGGTGCTCGCTCTCCAGGATGGTGGGCAGGCCCCGCAGCCAGGCCCACTCCTCCGGAAATGTCCGCCGCAGGTCGGCGCGCAGTTTGGGCAGGTCGCTGAGCTGCTCAAAGCCCCCCTCCCGGGCCATCTGCCGGATGGCGGACTCCGGGTGCCGGGGCAGGTAGGAGGAGAAGAAGCGGCTATCCAGCCGGTCTGTCTCAAAGAAATTGAGCACCAGCCCGTCGCAGTTGCCGCACAGGGGGTAGAGGGTGTGGGTGCGGGACAGGGCCATCAGGTGCCGGAGCATGGCCAGGCTGTCCGGCCCCTTCTCCATCAAATCCCCCACCAGGACCAGCGCGTCCTCCGGGCGCAGGGCGGCCTTGTCCATCAGCCCCTGGAAGAAGGGGAGGTTGCCGTGGATGTCGCTGACGGCGATGATTCGCTGCCCCGGGCGGAACCGGGGCCGGATGAGGATGGGGGCGGTGTCCACGTTGCGGCCTCCTTTACAAGCGCCCGCGCCGCCGCGGGAGCGGCGGGGGGCCGGACCGGGGTCCGGTTTCCCGGCCATCATATCATAAAAGCGCCCGGGCCGCAAGGGGCGGACAGAAGCGAGCGGGTGGGGCAGCGCCCCACCCGCTCGGATGGTGAATTCTCAGCCGAAGTACCGCTTCAGCAGGCCCTCGAAGGCCTTGCCGTGACGGGCCTCGTCCCGGGCCATCTCATGGACGGTATCGTGGATGGCGTCCAGGCCCAGCTCCTTGGCGCGCTTGGCCAGCTCGAACTTGCCGGCGGTGGCGCCGTTCTCGGCGTCCACCCGCATCTCCAGGTTCTTCTTGGTGGAGTCGGTGACCACCTCGCCCAGCAGCTCGGCGAACTTGGCGGCGTGCTCGGCCTCCTCATAGGCGGC
>CASECK010000028.1 GCA_949286295.1 uncultured bacterium
AATTTCGCCTAAAGTAGGAATCAGCATTCCTGCTGGTTGCCAACCTGCAGTAAATAAAGCACTTAAGGGCGAGTTTTCGCTTGGACTGACCGGAAGTTACAGCAGGACTGTCAAAGTTACCCTCAGCGGCCCGCCTGATAACAGCCCCAATAATACCAGAACTTTCTATTATAAAATCGGTTATCATAAACACAACTTAACCATCATCGAAACATTGCGCTCCAACTGGGACGGCGTGATCAAAGAAACTACACACAAAAATTGTTATGGATACGAACCTGCTGCGAGGGTGTATTCGGAGGATAGCAAGGCATGAACAAATGGATGAAGAACTTGAGGAACAAATTGATGGACAACTTGATATCTATTCTGCTGCTCTACTTTATTTTGATTGCAAGCATATCCTTTCTTTGGGTTGTCGGATGTCAGTCTACACCTTATGTTCCGGACGTCTTTTTTTACTATGCTTGCCCCTGCGCTATTCTCTGTGCCGGAGCGCTGATTGCCTTGGCGATTTTTGGAAAGTTTGCCGCGGACAAATGGAAGAACAAGGAGACGAAGTCCGTGGAACCCAAGGGATGATTCGTTTGCCTTGGCGGGATAGAAATGGGAAGTTAGACGGCCTGATTTTTTGCCATATTCGTACCCAAAGCAACACTCCCCGGCGCTTGCGCGCCGGGGAGTGTTGCTTTGCTCACATATCCTCTTCATCGATAATCTGAGCTTTTAGCAGATTGGTGGAGCCGCTGCGCCCCAGAGGGACGCCGGCGGTGATGACCACGGTGTCCCCCTTCTCCACCAGGCCCTCCTTCCGGGCCACTTCGGCGGACAGGGAGAAGATGCGGTCGGTAGAGGTGACCTCGCCGGTGAGGAAGGGGATGACGCCCCAGGAGATGTTCAGCTGCCGGCGGACCTTCTCGTGCATGGTCAGCGCGGCGATGGGACAGGCGGGGCGGAAGCGGCAAATCATCCGGGCGGTGCGGCCGGAGTTGGTGGCGGCCAGGATGGCCTTGGCGTCCAGGTCCATGGCGGTCAGGCAGCAGGTGTGGGTGATGGCGTCGTTGATGTTGCTGGCCGGGACCACCCGCTGCTTCTGGAACTGGCGCCAGTAGTGGATGGACTGCTCGGCCTCGGCGACGATGCCGGCCATGGCGGTCAGCGCCTCCACCGGGTATTTGCCGCCGGCGGTCTCGCCGGAGAGCATGACGCAGCTGGTGCCGTCGAAGACGGCGTTGGCCACGTCGGACACCTCCGCCCGAGTGGGCCGGGGGTTGCGCATCATGGAGTCCAGCATCTGGGTGGCGGTGATGACGGGCTTGCCGGCCTGGAGGCCCTGGCGGATAATCTGCTTTTGCAGGATGGGCACCCGGGCGGCGGGAATCTCCACCCCCAGGTCCCCCCGGGCCACCATGATTCCGTCGGACACAGCCAAGATTTCCCCGATGTTGTCCACGCCCTCCTGGTTTTCAATCTTGGCGATAATTTTCACGCTGCCGCCGCCGCACTCGCGGAGCACCTGACGCACGGCCAGCACGTCGTCGGCCCGGCGCACGAAGGAGGCGGCGATGAAGTCAAAGTCCTGCTCCACCCCGAAGCGGATGTCGTCCACGTCCTTGTCCGTCAGGGCGGGCAGGTGGATGTGGGCGCCGGGGATGTTGATGGACTTGTTGGCCGACAGGGCGCCGCCGTTTTCCACCGTGCAACAGATATCCTGTCCCTGGATGCGGTCCACATGGAGGGCCACCAGCCCGTCGTCGATGAGGACCTGCTGGCCGGGCTGAAGCTCCTCGTGGAGGCGGGGATAGGTGACGGACACATGGCGCTCGTCGCCCACCTCGTCCCGGGTGGTGAGGGTGAAGGAATCTCCGGCCTCCAGCGTGATGGACTTCTCCGCGAAGGAACGGATGCGAATCTCCGGCCCCTTGGTGTCTAGGATGGTGGCCACCGGCCGGCCCATGGAGTCCCGGATGGCCTTCAGCCGGTTGAGCCGGTCCAGATGCTCGGCGTGGCTGCCGTGGGAAAAGTTGAACCGGGCCGCGTCCATGCCGGCGCGGATGAGGGCGCGGATGGTCTCCTCATCGTTGGCCGCGGGGCCCAAAGTGCAGATGATTTTGGTCTTGCGCAGTGAAAGCATACACAGCCCTCCTGAGTTAGCCTCTCCAGATTTCTCCTCTATCATACTCTATCATACAGGATGGGCGGGCGGTTGAAAAGGGGAGAAGTCCATAAAATTGCGGCGGCATTTCCGGGAAAATCCGGCAAAACACGGGCGGGTCCCCCTCGCGGAAGCGAGAGAGGACCCGCCGGACAGGGAAAGGGGGAAATCAGCACATTTTTGCCCCGGCGGGGATGCTGTCGTCCAGGATGAGCAGGTTCAGCCGCTCCTCCCCGTGCTCGGTGTGGACGGCGGACAGGAGCATCCCGTTGGATTCCTGCCCCATCATCTTCCGGGGGGGCAGGTTGACGATGGCCATCAGGGTCTTGCCCACCAGGTCCTCGGGCCGGTACCATTTGGCGATGCCGGAGAGAATCTGCCGGTCGGTCCCGGTGCCGTCGTCCAGGGTGAATTTCAGCAGCTTTTCGCTCTTTTTCACCGGCTGGCAGTCCTTGACCTTCACGGCCCGGAAATCACTTTTACAGAAGGTGTCAAAGTCCACCTGTTCCTCTGCCTGGGGCTCCAGCTCCAGCGGGGGCAGGGCGGCCTTCCGGGCGGCCTGGGCGGCCTGCTCCAGGCGCTCCAGGGCCTGCTGGGCGTCCACCCGGGGGAACAGGTTCTCTCCCCGCCGGACGGCGGCGCAGGCGGGCAGAGCGCCATAGCGCCCGGCGCTCTCCCAGCTGCTGCAGTCCCCGCCGGCGCCAATCTGCTCCAGCACCTTCCCGGCGCTGTCGGGGATGAAGGGAGTCAGCAGGATGCCGGACACCCGCAGGGCCTCCAGCAGGTTGTACATCACCCGGGCCAGGCGGGGGCCGTTGGCCTGCATATCCTTGGCCAGCGCCCAGGGGGCGTTCTCGTCAATATACTTGTTGGCCCGGCCGATGACCTTGAAGACCTCCGCCAGGGCGTTTTGGAAGGCGAAGCGCTCCATCTGCTCCTCATACCGCCCCCGCAGGGCGGCAATCAGCCCGGTCAGCTCCCCATCCTTGTTCGAATCCGCCTCCTGCCGCTCGGGCAGCACGCCGCCGAAGTACTTGTCCACCATGGACACGGTGCGGGAGAGCAGGTTGCCCAAATCGTTGGCCAGGTCCACGTTGATGGTGCTGATGAGCGCCTCGTTGGAGAAGTTGCCGTCCGAGCCAAAGGGGAAGGTGCGCAGCAGGAAGAAGCGCAGTGCGTCCACCCCGAACATCTCCGCCAGGATATAGGGGTCCACCACGTTGCCCTTGGACTTGCTCATCTTGCCGCCGTCCAGCAGCAGCCAGCCGTGGCCGAACACCTTCTTGGGCAGGGGCTGGCCCAGGCTCATGAGCATGGCCGGCCAGATGATGGAGTGGAAGCGGACAATCTCCTTGCCCACAAAGTGGACGTCGGCGGGCCAGAACTGCTCATAGTCGTGGTAGCGGTCGTTGCAGTAGCCCAGGGCGGTGATATAGTTGCTCAGCGCGTCCACCCACACATAGACCACGTGGCCGGGGTCGAAGTCCACGGGGATGCCCCAGGTGAAGCTGGTCCGGGAGACGCACAGGTCCTCCAGGCCGGGCTTGATGAAGTTGTTGACCATCTCGTGGACCCGGGAGCGGGGCTCCAGAAAGTCGGTGTCCTCCAGCAGGCGCTGGATGCGGCCGGCGTATTTGCTCAGGCGGAAGAAATAGGCCTCCTCCTGGGCGTCCTGGACCTCCCGGCCGCAGTCGGGGCACTTGCCGTCCACCAGCTGGCTGTCGGTCCAGAAGGACTCGCAGGGCTTGCAGTACTTGCCCACGTACCGGCCCTTATAGATGTCCCCGTTGTCGTACATCTTGCGGAAAATCTTTTGAATGGCGCAGACGTGGTAGCTGTCGGTGGTGCGGATGAAGCGGTCGTTGCTGATGTTCATCAGCTTCCACAGGTCCAGAATCCCCCGGGGGCCGGTGACGATGTTGTCCACAAACTGCTGGGGGGTGACGCCGGCCTGGCGGGCCTTGTCCTCAATCTTCTGGCCGTGCTCGTCGGTGCCGGTGAGGAACATGACCTGGCAGCCGGTCAGCCGCTTGTACCGGGCCATGGCGTCGGTGGCCACGGTGCAATAGGTGTGGCCGATGTGCAGCTTGTCGCTGGGGTAGTAGATGGGAGTGGTGATATAAAAACGCTTTTGATTATCCATATGAGAGCATCCTCCAGTTCATGGTCATTGGGCCGGGGAGCTGTCCCCGGGCTGCGGTCCTTCCCGAATCTCCTCCGCCCCGGAGGGCATTCGCCCGCTCTGGACGGGGGCGGACATATTCCGCAGCAGGGCCCGGGACCAGCCCAAGGCGGACAGGGAGAAGGCCATGGTGAGCAGCACGGTGGACAGGGGCAGCCCGTCGGCCAGCGAGAGCAGGCCCAGAAGCGTCCCGGTGAGGGAACAGAACAGGACCAGCCTGGGCCGGAGATGGCCGAAGAGGAACCCGGCCAGACAGTAGTGGGCCAGCATCAGCAGCCCCGCGGCGGCCAGACCGAAGCCGTAGACCATGAGCACCGGTTCTGTGCCGTGGGCCAGGTGGGTGGAGAACAGCCACACCAGCCCCGTCATGGCGGGGAAAGGGGCCAGGCGGCAGGCCGTCCCGGTCAGCTCCCCCCGGTAGGCGGCCCGGCCCAGCAGCAGCACCGCCGCCCCCGAGGGCAGGGCCAGCAGGGAGGCGGCCAGCAGGGAGAGCGGATAGGTCAGCTGCCCCGTGACGGACTCCCGGGCCAGCTGGAGCACTGTCAGACAGTCCCGCCGGCCCACAGCGCCCGCGGCGAAAAACAGCAGCCCCGCGGCGGT
>CASECK010000029.1 GCA_949286295.1 uncultured bacterium
TTTTGTTTTCCTTAAATATTGTATTCTGTCTGCCATATTCATTGCAATCTCTCCCTTCTTTGTATGGAATAATCTTAGCAGAATTATCAGTTGCATAACCACCATTCAGACGTGGAAATGCGGCAACTGGCGGTTGCGTGGCACATGAGCATTGGGTCTCATCTTAACATAAAACCGCATTTTTTCCAACACAATAAGTCTTGCTTTCCCTATATCAAAAAAGCGGGCAAAGCACCCCTTGACACGGCGGCAGCAAGCGGCCTCTTCAGAATATCTTCGCAAACCAAAACAGCACCCCGCCGCGGCGGGGTGCTGTTTCATTGGGAGAACGCCTGATAAATTGAGGGGAAGGGCCCCACAGGGGGCGGCCCTTTCACCGCGTCAGTTCAAATAACCTCGCCCTTGAGGAACCGCTCCAGGCGGTCCAGCCCCTCCCGAATATTCTCGATGGAGGTGGCATAGGACCAGCGGACAAAATTGGGGGCGCCAAAGCCGTTGCCGGGGACCACGGCCACCTTGCCGTACTTCAGGAACAGGCCGCCGAAGTCGTCGGCGTCCCGAATCACGGTGCCGTGGACCTCTCTGCCGATGAGCTGCTCGATGTTCATCATCACATAGAACGCGCCGTGGGGCTTGATACAGCTGACCCCGTCAATCTGGTTCATCCGCTCCACCATATAGTCCCGGCGGCGCTCAAAGGCGCGGCGCATGGTCTCCACCGTCTCCTGAGAGGCGGTGAGGGCGGCGCAGGCGGCCTTCTGAGAGATGGCGCTGGGCGAACCGGTGCAGTGGCTGACATAGTTGGCGATGACCTTGGCCACCTGGCTGTTGGCGGCCACATAACCGATGCGCCAGCCGGTCATGGCGTAGGACTTGGACACGCCGTTAATCAGCAGGGTGCGCTGCTTGACCTCCTCCCCCAGGGAGGCAAAGCTCACAAACTCCTCTCCGTCGTAGACCAAACGGTAGTAAATCTCGTCGGAAATCACATAGATGTCCCGCTCCACACAGACCCGGGCGATGGCCTCCAGCTCGTCCCGGTGGTACATCATGCCGGTGGGGTTGGAGGGGTTATTGAGAATCATGCACTTGGTCCTGGGGGTGATGGCATCGGCCAGCTCCTGGGCGGTGAGCTTGAAGTGGTCCCGCTCCTGGGTCTCAATCACCACGGGCACGCCGCCCACCATCTTAATCAGCTCGATGTAGCTGACCCAATAAGGCGCGGGGAGAATGACCTCGTCCCCGGGATTGATGAGGGCGCGCAGGCTCTGATACACGCAGGGTTTGGCCCCGTTGGACACCACCACCTGGCCCGGCTCATAGGCCACGCCGCAGTCCTCCTCCAGGCGCTGGCAGATGGCCTTGCGCAGCTCCAGCGTCCCCGCGGAGGGGGTATACTTGGTGTCGTTATGCTCAATGGCGGCAATGCCGGCCAGCTTGATATGGTCGGGGGTGGCAAAATCAGGCTCGCCGGCGCCGAATCCGATTACGTCCAGCCCCTCGGCCTTCATCTGCTTGAACATACTGTCAATGGCCATCGTGGTGGAGGGCTCCACCGCCACGGCCAGCTTGGAAAGTTCCTTCATGGCACGTTCCTCCCTTTTTTATCCGGTCCACGGGCGGCCCACACAGGGGCGCTTCCCGCCGCCAATTACACGCACAGTGTATTATATGCGAGCGCCGGGCAAAATGCAAGAGGAAAAAATAGAATTTGCAAATTTTTCTCCTTTTTCAGAGATTTTCATAAAAATCGGCCGCCGGTAGAACCGGCGGCCGTCCCAAAATGCAAAACAATCCAAGGGGGCTTCTATATTTTCTCCCGGATAAGCTCCCCCATCCGGGCGGTGCCCACGGCGGCCTCTCCAGGCCGGGCCAGGTCGGCGGTGCGCCAGCCCTCGGTCAAGACGGCGTCCACCGCCCCCTCGATGGCCTGGGCCTCGCCGGCCAGGCGGAAGGAGTAGCGGAACATCATCGCCACCGAGAGGATGGTGGCGATGGGGTTGGCCTTGTCCTGCCCCGCGATATCGGGGGCGGAGCCGTGAATGGGCTCGTACAGGCCGGGGGCCTGGTCGCCGATGGAGGCGGAGGGCAGCAGGCCGATGGAGCCGGTAATCATGGAGGCCTCGTCGGACAGGATGTCGCCAAACATATTTTCGGTGACCACCACGTCGAACTGCCCCGGGTCCCGGACCAGCTGCATGGCCGCGTTGTCCACCAGCACATCCTCATACTGCACATCGGCGTACTCCTCCGCCAGTCGGTGCATCACAGAGCGCCACAGGCGGCTGGTCTCCAAGACGTTGGCCTTGTCCACACTGGCCAGCTTGCCCCGGCGCAGGCGGGCCAGCTCAAAGGCCCGGCGGCCGATGCGCTCAATCTCCATCTGAGAATAGGCCATCCGGTCGGCGGCCTCCTCCCCCCTGTCCTGGGTCTGATACCGCTCCCGCCTGCCAAAATAGATGCCGCCGGTCAGCTCCCGGACGATCATCAGATCAATGCCCCGTTCCGCCGTCTCCTTCTTCAGGGGGCAGGCCTCCGCCAGGGCGGGCCGCAGGGCGGCGGGGCGCAGATTGGCGTACAGGCCCAAATCCCTGCGGATGGACAGCAGGGCGGTCTCGGGCCGTTTGTCCGCTTCGCTGGAGTGGCCCCACTTGGGCCCTCCCACCGCGCCCAGCAGCACCGCGTCACAGGCCCTGCACTTCTCAGCGGTGCCCTCTGGATAGGACTTCCCCACCGCGTCAATGGCGCAGCCGCCCATGAGCACGTCCTCAAAGGTGAAGCTGTGCCCAAACTTCTCCCCCACGGCCAGCATGACCTTGACCGCCTCGTCCACCACCTCGGGGCCGATGCCGTCGCCCCGAATGAGGGCAATTTTGTAGTTCATTTCGCCACCCCCCTGGCTTTCAGGGAGTTGAGCAACCCTCCGCTGCGGATGATGCCGTTGATGAACTCCGGGAATGGCGCGGCCTGCCAGCTCTTGCCCTGGGTGACGTCGGTGATGGCGCCGCTGGCAAAGTCCACCTCCACCTGGTCGCCAGGCTGAATCTCCTGGGCCGCCTGAGGGCACTCCACGATGGGCAGGCCGATGTTAATGGCGTTGCGGTAGAAAATCCGGGCAAAGGAGGGGGCGATGACGCACTTCACGCCGCAGGACTTGATGGCCAG